>NZ_JBLVQN010000019.1:0-110938 GCF_058323225.1 Neobacillus sp. PVCKKU3 | reverse complement strand
CAAATCGGAAAGTATATCCAAATAAATGGTAATCTATCGAAAAAGGTCATTGAAAAGAAACCTAAGGACAGACCTAATTGGATAAAACGCCATAAAAAGTTCAAATTTAATGTCGATTTTTGCAGGAAATTGGCAAACAAAAGAGGAATTGTAGGAGCAAATTGAAAGGAGTGGTCCGATTGTTTGCAAAACCTTGCGAAATGTCATTAAGAATCAAGAAATTACAGGCACTTTTCGATGGGAGGATGGATCCCAATCACCCCGATTGGCCGGATTTGGTTCACGAATATAAAAATAGGATGGCAGGGTATCATGGCGAGAAATCCGTGGATTTTTACTTGAGCATGCTTCCAGAGGCCGACTATCAAATTTACCACGATATCCGCCTGCTTTATGGAAAGTATTACTTTCAAATTGACATCCTGCTACTGTGTGCGATGTTTGGCCTAGCGTTGGAAGTGAAAAATAGGAGCGGGGAGATCCATTTTAAAAGAGAATTAAACCAGGCCTTTTTGCGAAAGAATGGTCAGGAGGAACGCATAAAGAATCCGGTGCTGCAGGCCAAGCTCCAGGCGCGAAAGCTAAACGGGTGGCTGCAAGAGCACCATTTTCCAAACGTTCCAATCCATTATCTTTTTGTAAACAGTAATGAAAAAACGTTGATTACAACGGAGCACGGGAACGAAGAGATTCTTCGGAATGTATGTAATAGTGAATTTTTAATAGAAAAAGTAGAACAAATTAAAGAATTTCAAAAGATAGAGAAGCTAGGCTCCAAGGATTTAAAAAAGGTAAATAAATTACTACTATCGAAGCACACTCCCGATAATCCCGATATATTAAAGCAATTCCACCTGTCTCCTAAAGATATCCCCACTGGTGTGAAGTGCCCCGATTGCCGCTTTCTGCCGATGACTTATCATTCCGGAACCTGGTGGTGCCCAAAGTGTAACGCCAAATCGAAAACTGCCCATATTCCAGCCATCAACGATTATTTCCTTTTAATAAAACCGACTATCACAAATTCTGAGCTAAGAGAGTTTCTCCATATAGATTCGATAAGAGTGGCCAGCCATTTTCTAACGACCGCAGATTTCCCCCATAGTGGTACATTTAAAGACCGTGTTTATCACCATCCCGTATTGCAATAAAAAAACCACCGCCTACCAGCAGTGGTTTAAGAAACAGACCGAACGCGGCCGAGCAGCTTCGCCAGCCCCACAAATTTACCCTTAAACAATGCGCCGCGAATAAAATAGTAGCAGACGCTGATGCCGAGGAAGTCCTTAAACAGGTCAAATAGCGACGCGGAGCGGTATGGATAGAACGATTGGTGGATTTCGTCACTGATGCCGTAGAAGGCCGCAAACAGGGCACAGGCCAAGTTCCAGCCTGGTGTAAAACTGAAACCGGCGACAGCATTGCTGCGCAGGTCAGCGTCACCGCGTCTAAACGTCAAACATGCGAGGACTAGTAATACATATAAAATCGCAAACTCTATTAAATGCAACGATTCTTTAATAGTATGGTCAATATTCGAATCGGGCAGGCGCACGAAGTGGTCCGACGGCAGGCTCGATTGAATGAAGATGGCTGCCATGTAAAGCACGGGCAGGACCCGCAGCACCCATTTTAACACTTTCATGAAACAATTCCCCCTAAAAATTTTTCAAAAAGATGCATAAAAACGCAGGCGATTACAAAAAATAAAATTTTTTTCAGACTAGTGTATATAATTCTAGTTATCTGTTCAGAATGATTGCTGAGGTGATGAAAATGAGAGAGGAAGAAAACAAACGATCTTCTCAAAGTTCCAGCGTAAAACGCTTTTTCAAGAAGCGTTGGGTATTTCCAGCCATCTATATCGCAAGTGCAGCAATCATTTTAACAGGTGTTCTTTGGTACCAGTCCAGCGCAGGAGACTCAGACAAATACGATTACAAGTCTACTGATATTACTGGCAAAAAGACCAACCCGCCTGCAGTTGAAGTTAACTCGGCTTTAGAAAACGTCAAAATGCCGGTGAAGGATGCAGCATCAGCAGTGATCAAGACAAAGTTCTATGATTTCACAGCCAAAGCTGAAGACCAGGAAGCCGCATTAGTATTCTACGAGAACACATACAATCCGAATACTGGTGTCGACATCACCATGAAAGACGGCGAAACGTTTGATGTATTAGCATCACTAAGCGGTAAGGTCGTTCGAGTGGAAGAAGACGCAGTGCTTGGAAATGTCATCGAAATTGAACACGACAAAGGTATTGTAACACAATATCAGTCCGTGAAAGACATTAAAGTTGAAGTTGGCGACAAGGTGAAACAGGGAGATGTTCTTGCCAAGGCTGGGCAAAGCATGTTCAATGAAAAAGCTGGAACACACGTCCATTTTGAAATTCGTAAAGATGGCGTCGCGGTTAACCCTAGTAAGTATATCGACAAACCGGTAAGCACTTTACAAGAAGCGACTCCTTCAAACAGCAAGGAATCCATGCAAACTCCTAGCGAAAAAAAGCAGCAGGAGTTGGAGGATCCAGCTGGCTCCGACGACCAGTCTTCCGATAAGGAAACAGACGACGGCAAGACCAAAGAAGACGAGTCCACTAACTCAAAAGAAAAGACAAATTCTTAATATAGCAATTGTAAGTAAAGGGGAAGGGGAATGCTTCCTCTTTTTTTTGCGTTTTTTTTTCAAAAAAAAGAATCCGGCCGCTAGCCAGATTCCGCACGTTATCAAAAAAATAGGACCCGGCCGATTGCCGAATCCAACACGATATATTAAAAGGGGGGGTTATGAAAAAGTGTGACTAAGATTGTCCTTTTCACACTCTTATCTTACCCTCCAGATATGAACAAACTATGAACAAAAGGTGAAAGTTTGAAAAACAGTTATGAGAATTATCTGTTCTGATAACCACAAAGTTTACCAAAAAGTCCTTTCCATTTTCAAAAATTTCTGATATATTTTGACTGTAAGATGATAACTTAATATTGTTTGAAATGCTCTACTGGGGGGGTCCGATGGCTCGGACTGAGAGAAGAATGCATAAATTCTTTGACCCTTTGAACCTGATCTGGATGATGCCAGCGTAGGGAAGTAGTATCAAAGGTGTCCGTGTTTAATTTGGGTACCGCTACTTTTGGATGAAATAATCAGGTTCTGTGCAAACAGAACCTTTTTGTATTGTCCTCTATTACTTTCCAGTAATGAACTGCGCTGTAACTCCCAGGGTGCAAATTCAAACCATTTTGAAGGAGGAAGTTACATGCAGAAGCAAGTGGAAGGGAACATCGAGTTAAAATCACAATTCACTGGAAGTAAAAAGGTATATGTCGAAGGGGCAAGCCCCGATCTTAAGGTTCCTATGAGAGAAATTCAACTTAGTCGAACCGTTGCTGCTTTTGGAGAAGAAGAAAACGAGCCTGTTCGGGTCTATGATACGAGCGGCCCCTACACAGATTTGAATTATCAGGTCGATATTCAAAGCGGACTTCCAGCATTGCGCAAGAATTGGATTCTCGAGCGGAATGATGTGGAGGCTTATGTTGGAAGAGAAATAAAGGCCAAGGATAACGGATACCATGAAGGGGACCAACGTGCAAACCTTGAATGGTATCCTAATGTAAACAAAACACCCCTAAAGGCTAAAACAGGAAAAAATGTCACCCAGATGCATTATGCCAAAAAAGGCATGATTACCCCTGAAATGGAGTACATAGCCATTCGTGAACATAGGGAACCGGAATTTGTTCGTGCGGAAGTTGCCAGCGGGAGAGCGATTATCCCAGCCAATATCAATCACCCGGAAAGCGAACCGATGATTATAGGGCGAAACTTTCATGTGAAAATTAATGCAAATATCGGGAATTCGGCTGTTACCTCCTCTATAGAGCAAGAGGTTGAAAAAATGACCTGGGCAACTCGCTGGGGCGCCGACACCATCATGGATTTATCAACGGGAAAAAATATCCATACAACGAGAGAATGGATCATTCGCAATTCTCCCGTACCAGTTGGAACGGTCCCAATCTATCAGGCACTCGAGAAAGTAAATGGGATTGCCGAGAATTTAACATGGGAAATTTACCGCGATACGTTAATTGAACAGGCGGAACAAGGCGTCGACTATTTTACAATCCATGCCGGCGTTTTGCTGCGATATATTCCTTTAACGGCAAAACGGACAACAGGCATCGTATCCCGCGGCGGCTCGATTTTGGCGCAATGGTGCTTGGCTCATCATAAGGAGAATTTCCTCTATACTCATTTTGAAGAAATATGTGAAATCCTGAAACAATATGATATCTCTGTTTCTCTTGGAGACGGGCTTCGTCCAGGCAGTATTGCCGATGCAAATGATGAAGCACAATTCGCAGAGCTTGAAACGCTCGGAGAATTAACAGACATTGCCTGGAAACATGATGTGCAGGTGATGATTGAAGGGCCTGGTCATGTACCGATGCATATGATCAAAGAGAACGTCGATAAGCAAATGGAAATTTGTAAAGAAGCGCCATTTTATACGTTAGGACCTTTAACCACCGATATCGCACCAGGATATGATCATATTACTTCAGCAATCGGAGCAGCGATGATCGGCTGGTTCGGAACAGCGATGCTCTGTTATGTGACACCCAAAGAGCATTTGGGCTTACCGAACAAAGATGATGTCCGGGAAGGAGTCATTGCTTATAAAATTGCCGCTCATGCCGCTGATTTGGCCAAAGGGCACCCCGGTGCGCAAAAAAGAGACAACGCGTTATCGAAAGCCCGTTTCGAATTCAGATGGGAAGACCAGTTTAATCTTTCTTTGGATCCGGAGCGTGCAAGGGAATACCATGACGAAACATTGCCATCGGAGGGGGCAAAAACAGCCCATTTTTGCTCCATGTGCGGGCCGAAGTTCTGTTCGATGAGAATATCACATGACATTCGGGAAAAGGCAGCGAGTAAAGAAGTGGACATCGAAGAAGGCATGAGGAAAAAAGCGGAGGAATTTATTCATGATGGATCAAGAATTTATCGATGAGACGAATTCCATTAAGGTAATAAAAATGAATGAAGAAATAGACATCCTAAAACAAAAAATTCATAGCTTGGAAAAGGAAATTGAAAACATTCAGCAACATTGCCGGCATTTATTTTCCGAAACGTACGGTATGAGGAAATGCCGAAAGTGCGGTTTCGCAGAAAGCACCTATTATTAATTTCATTCACCTAGTCACAAAGCAAATCCCGGTTTAATAGCCGGGGTTTTTTAATGCCGCTATTTTCCTTAGGAGTTTTGTCCTGAAATTGGCGATGGGGTGTTTTTGTTGCGGTAGATTGGAGGGCTTGGGCATATGTTAAAGAGTCAGCTGATTATACCTGGAATACAGGATGACCTACGTTGCTTTGATGAGAAATCTGTCTAAGGTTGTGTTAAAATGGTAAAAAAAGGAGGGGTTTGCCTTGAAAAAAGTTGCCGGGCTGTTGCTTGCCGTGGTGCTGGGTGTTTTGCTTGCCAGCTGCAGCAAGGAGCCAACGCCGCAGGATCGATTTTCCGAGTACATAGCCTTATGGAATAAGCAGAAGTTTGCTGACATGTATAATTACCTTTCGAATGATGCCAAAAAGAAAATCTCTAAAGATGATTTTACGAACCGCTATAAGAAAATCTACGACGATTTACAGATTACTGACCTCAAGATTGACTTCAAAAATCCGAAAGACGATAAACAGAAGGATAAAGAGCAAGCCAAGTATTCTTTTAGCGCCAAAATGAACAGTGTCGCGGGGCCAATTAATTTTACCGAAGAAGCTCTGTTGAAAAAGGAAAAAAAGGACGATAAGGAAAACTGGTTTGTGGACTGGAACCCGGGGTTCATTTTTCCAAAAATGCAGGAGGGCGACAAGCTGAGCTTGAGCACGGTACCGGCGAAGCGGGGCGAAATCGTTGACCGGAACGGCACGGGGATGGCGGTGAACGGCCAGGTGTACGAAGTGGGCGTATCGGCCGGCGATATAGCGGCGCCGGTGATGGAGCAGCTGGCGTCGCTGTTGAAGATGACGCCGGATTCTATTGATAAGGCGCTGAAGGCGAGCTGGGTGCAGCCTGGGATGTTTGTGCCGCTTAAGAAGGTGTCGATGGACGATACTGAGCGGGTTGCCCAGCTGGTCGCGCTTGAGCCTGTGAAGACACGCAAGGTGGACGCGCGGATTTATCCGTACAAGGAGGCCGCGGCGCAGCTGATTGGCTATGTTGGGCAGATTACCGCGGATGAACTTGAAAAGAGGAAGGACAAGGGTTACACGAGCCGTGATGTGATTGGGAAGCGCGGACTGGAGCAGGTGCTGGATGAGCAGCTGAAGGGCCAGAGCGGCGTGAAGATTGTGATTAAGAAGAAGGCCGGCGGCGAGGAAGTACTCGCGGAAAAGCCGGTTGCTGATGGAAAAAATGTCAAGCTGACCATTGATGCGGATTTGCAGGCGGTGGTGTATGCGGAGATGAGTGGTGGAGCAGGTGCCGCTGGGACCGTGGCTGGAGGAACTGCTGGGGCTGGTGCTCCGGCTGGCGAGGTCGGGACGGCGGCTGCGATGAACCCGGTGACAGGGGAAACACTAGCGCTCGTCAGCAGCCCGTCATTTGACCCGAATCAGGCGGCGTTAGGCTTTTCTGCGGATGAATGGAAGGCACTGCAGGACGATGCCCGCCAGCCGCTGTTAACGCGCTTTAAACAGGCATTTGCGCCTGGGTCTGTGATGAAACCAATTACGGCCGCTGTAGGGCTCGCGAGCGGCGCGATTAAGCCGGACGAGGGCGTGCAGATCCTCGGGCCGAAATGGCAGAAGGATGCGTCCTGGGGCGGCTATTTCGTGACCCGGGTGCACGAGGGAAGCCCGATTAATTTGGAAAAAGCATTGGTGTTTTCGGATAACATTTATTTTGCACAGGCTGCTTTAAAAATAGGCAAGGATGCATTTTCTGATGGTTTGAAAAAGTTCGGCTTTGAGGAGCAGCTGCCGTTCGTTTATCCGCTTGAGACTTCAAAAATTGGGGCTCTGGGCAGTGATATAGCGCTAGCCGACTCAGGTTATGGCCAGGGACAGGTGCAGATGAGCATTGTTCATTTGATGAGCACCTATACGCCATTTGTCAATAATGGCAATATGATTAAGCCGATTCTATTGGATGAAGAGAAGCGCGGGCAAGTGTTGAAAGAGGGCGTTGTTTCTGCAGAAAATGCTGGTTTGATTGCAGGGGACTTACGCAAGGTCGTTGGTGATGCCGGAGGAACTGCCCACGCTGCAGAAATGGCCGACAAGCCGCTTGCTGGAAAAACCGGAACAGCGGAATTCAAGCAGAAGCAGGGCGAAACCGGGCTCGAGAATGGCTGGTTTATCGGCTGGAATGTCAATTCGCCGAATCTGATGGTGGCCATGATGGTCGAGAACGTAAAAGACCGGGGCGGTTCGGGCATTCCGGTGAAAATGGTGAAGAATATTTATATGAAATGGAAATAAGTTGTGTGCGGAAGCACCTGGCCTGTGGGCCGGGTGCTTTTTTGTGGGGAAAGTACCTGGTTTGGGTGGGCTGTGGCCTTTGAAAATTACCTTTTTTTTAATTTACTTGCTTTGTTTGAGGGTTTACTCGCGGAAAATTAGGATTTACTCGCCATCCCCCATCTCGAGCGACAAAACCACCCTAAAAAAGGTAACTTTTCAATTACCTTTTTGGAGTGATTACCATTAATTTGGATATACTTTCCGGTTTGGTGCGTTTACTTTCCAAATGGGGACAAATACTTTCCAGATTCATGATTTTACTTACACTTTTTGGCCAAATACTTACCGGAATACCTGATTTACTTTCCAAACTTATTTTTCAGGGTGGATTTACTCCAAAAAGCCAGGCGGCGAGCCTGGCTCAGGTAACATATGAGATCTTAAAAATACCTTTTAAAATTTACTCGCTGATTTGAAGTTTTACTCGCCAACTTTTGACATTTACTCGTCTATTTTTATAATTTACTCGCCTGAATCTAAAATTTACTCGCCAACCCCCATCTCGAGCGACAAAACCACCCCAAACAAGGTAACTTTTCAATTACCTTTTTGGAGTGATTACCATTAATTTGGATATACTTTCCGATTTGGTGTGTTTACTTTCCCGGGTGCCACTGATATTTTTCCAAATCAATAACCCCATTTAAACCCACATCCACGCCCTCGGCCTCGAGCGACAGCCATTGTTCGTTGTAGCCCTCGTCATCCTGCAGGGCGATTTTTCCTTGGGCATTGACGACCCTGTGCCAGGGCAGGCGGTGTTTCCTGCTCATGGAGTGGAGGACGCGGACGACCTGGCGGGCGGCGCGGGGACTTCCGGCGAGCCCCGCAATTTGTCCGTATGTCATGACTCTCCCCAGGGGTATATTTTTTATAATCGAAATTACTCTTTCCGTAAAAGGTGTCACTGTCGTAAAATCCTTTCTTAAATAACTTAACCACATTATATAATATTAAAAACGATTCAATATCACGGACACTACAGGAAACTTGAAACCTTGCATCTTCTTCAATGTTACTTACCACATTTCAATGTTTTTTTACCAAAACCCCAAATTTTCACAACACAAACACATCAAACACATATATTTTTCATCCGACAAATTTCTTGGGAAATAACGAGCGGCCCGCGATTATTTCTGTATAAACCATAGACGTGGCGCGGGTTTGGGGCTTTTTTCCTAAATGTCGAAAAAACATACAATATTTGAATTTTCTAAAAATAGTCCAATACCTTGTCCCGTTTGTGTATTTTGTGCATAAACCCGTATCCAAGCTAATACAATGTTACAAACCTTTATACAAAGAGAGTGTTTGAGGTGAGGAGTCGTTTGAAGTTAGCGGGTATCCAGCCGGGGACATGATTATTCATCGTATGATCAGAAAGTGAAAACTTTCTGCCGTGTGACATGCAGGGCGAAATTTGGTGCCTGACACCATTCGTGGATACTGTCCACGTGGGGTGGACAATTCCAATTTCGCGTAAGCGCAAACATGAGCCAGTCAGCAGCTCGCACGGAAGCAGTATTCAGTCGAAGTGATAAGCGGGTCTCATTTCACACGTCTCACATCCAATTTAGGGAGGGCGAGAGTGTGCACGATTACATCAAAGAGAGGACTATCAAGATTGGGAAGTATATCGTGG
Source organism: Neobacillus sp. PVCKKU3 (assembly GCF_058323225.1). Classification (NCBI taxonomy): domain Bacteria; kingdom Bacillati; phylum Bacillota; class Bacilli; order Caryophanales; family Bacillaceae; genus Neobacillus; species Neobacillus sp. PVCKKU3. The sequence goes on along the minus strand of NZ_JBLVQN010000019.1, from coordinate 101,748 downwards.
AGACGAGGAAAACGGTTCGCGTCATTGCGAAGGAGTTTGGCGTATCCAAGTCTACAGTCCATAAGGATCTAACAGAGAGACTACCTGAGATTAATCCTGAGCTTGCAAACGAAGTAAAAGAGATTCTAGATTATCATAAATCCATTCGTCACTTAAGGGGCGGCGAGGCGACTAAAATGAAGTACCAGAAAGAAGAAAAAGAAGGAGAGGCTGTCAAGTAAGCCGAGAATTTTTCAAAAATAAATGCCATTAAAGAACTGGTGCCATACACCATTTCTTTTTTTTACAAAAAAATGTCCCACCTTCTCAAAGAATTTCCGATTCCGACAAGATTCAGCAAAAAATTACATTGATTGTTTTAAAATGTTATGGATATTTTAATGAATGTGATAGAATAGACAATTAGGTAGAAGGAATCCGTCTTGAGGAGGAAAGGAAAGAGAATGTTTGCAAGGGATATTGGGATTGATTTAGGAACAGCCAACGTGTTAATCCACGTGAAGGGCCGCGGCATCGTATTAAACGAGCCTTCCGTAGTTGCAATCGACAGAAACACTAACCGGGTTTTGGCAGTCGGAGAAGAAGCTCGCCGCATGGTTGGACGTACACCAGGAAACATCGTCGCAATTCGCCCGTTAAAGGACGGCGTTATTGCTGACTTTGATGTAACAGAAGCAATGCTGAAGCATTTTATTAATAAACTTAACGTTAAAGGCTTTTTATCAAAGCCGCGCATCTTAATTTGCTGCCCAACGAACATCACAAGTGTTGAGCAAAAGGCAATCAAGGAAGCTGCTGAAAAGAGCGGCGGGAAAAAGATTTATTTAGAAGAAGAACCAAAAGTGGCGGCGATTGGCGCAGGTATGGACATCTTCCAGCCAAGCGGCAACATGGTAGTGGATATCGGGGGAGGAACGACGGATGTGGCCGTTCTATCAATGGGCGATATCGTGACTTCTTCCTCCATCAAAATGGCGGGCGACAAGTTCGACATGGAGATCTTGAACCACATCAAGCGCGAATATAAGCTGTTGATCGGTGAGCGTACAGCTGAGAACATCAAAATCAACATCGCTACTGTCTTCCCAGGCTCTCGTTCCGAGGAAATGGAAATTCGCGGCCGTGACATGGTCAGCGGTCTGCCGCGCACGATCACCGTTCGTTCAGAGGAAATCGAGCAATCATTGCGGGAATCTGTGTCAGTCATCGTTCAGGCTGCCAAAAGCGTTCTTGAGCGCACACCACCTGAGCTATCAGCAGACATCATCGACCGCGGCGTCATCTTAACAGGCGGCGGTGCACTTCTTCACGGTATCGACATGCTGCTTGCGGAAGAGCTGAAGGTACCTGTTTTAGTAGCAGAAAATCCAATGGACTGCGTTGCCATCGGAACAGGCATCATGCTAGATAACATCGACCGAATTCCAGGCCGTAAGCTAGGATAATAAAACTGAATGTGGTAAGACCTCTTACCAATTTCCAAAAGTCTAATGATAACGGCTGGACAAGCCTGGGTCATTGGGCTTTTTTTGATGCATGGGTGATGCATGGGGACGGTTCTCGTGCCTCAAATGGAATCAGGTAAGTAATGCATTAGACCGTTTTTGTGCCTCATTTGGGTGATGCATAAGAACCGTCCCCATGCCTCACTGGAAAGCCTCAAACTTGGAAAGTATTGGAAATCTCCTTCCCAGAAAACCCCCCCTCGACCTCCAGCTTGACCCCATTTTCTGCGCTTTTTTTACATCAATTTACTTTTTTTCGCAAAAAGTTAATGTATAATCATGAATAATTTTTTATAATAGAATAAAATGTGCATCGTGTGTGGCTTCAAAATGGTTATAATATGTATTAACTCTAATCCCGTGTTGGTTGATAGGCAAAATCCTTTAAAAAGGAATGGCGGGATTCAAAGGGGAAATTAAAATGTCATTAAATAATGTAGAACAACAGCAATTTCAATCGCGAGAGGAATATAAAAAGGCACAGACTGATGCCTTGCAAAAGGTGGACACAGCCGCTGCTAAAGAAAGAAACACAGAGGAAGCAGAGCCGCAGAACCATGTCCGCATCAGAGTGCGGCTAATTCCAATCTGGCTTCGCCTCGTACTCTTGGTGGTGTTTTTCTTTGTCAGTCTTGTGGCTGGGGCGGCGGTCGGTTACGGTATCCTTGGCGGCGGCAATGCAGCCGATGTTTTTAAGGGATCGACTTGGACACATATTCTCGACTTAGTGGAAAAGAAATAACATTATTAACATAAATAAGCTGTAAGGCTTTATAACGCCTTACAGCTTTTTAGCATGGCTCCATTTTTGAATTACTTTTGTAAAAAAATAAGCTATATAACAGATGGCTGTATCGATCAGAAAGATGTAAAAAAGATTCATTCCCTTGCCCAGTTTAACCATCCCTAAAAGCCGTTCAAGGGAGGCGAGGCCAAAGGCAAACACGGCTCCTAGCACTAGTGAATAAATTAGGAAATTTTTCTTGTGATTGGTACAGTATTGATATAAAAGCAGGAAGCCGACCGGAAGTGCAGATGCTGTCATATTCAGTGCGTACGGGAATACAGGTGCAATAAAGTAAGTGTGAACAAAATAACTGTATCTTTGCAACACAATATCTGTGTAGGCCCATAGAACATGGACGGTATAGCCGAAAAAGAAAAGCTCAAACACACGGCTTCGATCCACTGTAAAATAAAGCAAAATGAGCGGAAACACCAGTAAAAACACGACGGTCCAGAACTGCCAGGTGCCGATATTGTTATGCTCATTCCAATAAGAAGTAATTAATGAGTTCATTTCTTCGCTGTGTGAAAAGATTTTTTGCCAATATTGATCATAGCTCATCTCTCGCCCCCCCTTAACTGCACAAAATGGGAATAGTCCTAGTCTTCCACCACCAATAGCTCCCATACATAGCATTTTTGAAAATAACCCTCCTTAAGGTATAATGGTTCTAAGAAATTACAATGTGTAAGGGGACTTTAATTCATGGAACAACTGAACATTGAACAAATTAAAGAGATTATTCCACACCGCTATCCATTTTTGCTGGTGGATCGGATTTTAGAGGTGGAAGAAGGAAAAAGAGCGGTTGGCATTAAAAATGTTTCCGCCAATGAAGAATTTTTCAATGGCCATTTTCCTGATTATCCAGTCATGCCTGGAGTTTTAATCGTTGAGGCACTCGCGCAGGTCGGGGCAGTCGCTGTTTTGAAAAAGGAAGAGAACCGCGGCCGGCTGGCGTTTTTTGCAGGAATAGACAGCTGCCGTTTTAAAAAGCAAGTAAAGCCGGGCGACCAGCTGCGCCTTGAGGTGGAAATGGTGCGTTTGCGCGGACCAATCGGCAAAGGCAAAGCCGTGGCAACTGTTGACGGCGAAATCGCCTGCGAAGCGGAAATTACTTTTGCGCTTGGGGAAAAGAAGGAATAAATTTAGGCTGTGAGTGGGGTTAGGCGAGTAAAACTTGATTTTAGACGAGTAAATCCTTAAAGTTGACGAGTAAATCCCGCAAATAGACGTGTAAAACTACAGAACTGACGAGTAAAGGCCGGAGGACAACCCACGGCCTTTTTCACATGCAAAAAAATTCCATTCAAATTTTAAAAAACAACGGGAAAGCTATAAGTGTTAGGCAATAACATGAAAGTTGAAGGGAGTTTTTTGCTTGAAGAAGAAGCTGTTTACGCTGCTCACCGGTTCTGTATTGTCGGCGATGATGCTGGTTGGCTGTAATAATGATAATGACAGAAATGACATCAACCCGCCGCCGCCGAGGGTCAACGATAACAATTTGAATGATAATTTGGATCGCAACGACCTGAATAATCGGAACAACCTGAACGACCGCGACAGGATGAATAACCGGTTGAACAACGATTTAAATGACAATCCGATGGATCGACGCAACCATTATCCGGAGTCTGAGGACAAGAACACACCAACTGACAAGGACTGGATTAAGGACAACAATACCAAGCAGGAAGATATTATCGAGGATGATATCGACCGCAAAGACCGCGATAACAAAGACGAATAAGGCAAAAGGGGACAGGTGCCAAAATGGCGCGCCTTGTCCCCTTTTTTTTAAGAAAAACCCGTCATCATTAAAGCTGCCGCGAGAATAGCAAAAATGATAACCAAAATATAAACGATGATGGCCAATATCGTGATAATCCAGCCAAGCACCTTTCGTCCGGTTTGAATTAAATAAATTCCAAGCGCGATGGCCCCGAAGAAAAATCCCAATATCGCCCATAGCCATGGCCTCTTACCGCGCTTCGGTGCGTCCACGGCTAAAAAAATGGCAATTATGACGTTTACAATCCAGCTAGTCCAACTCATCTCTTTCTCCTGCCTCCCTCCCAAATTTCTCCATATACATCAATAGTATGGGGAGGATTTGTCGAAAAAGCAAGATAATTTTTCCAAGAAAAAACCAGTCCGAAGACTGGTATACACTTTAAGTATTGTGGACCTTTAGCTTCGGCTTGCTCTTCATTTTATCCTTGAATTCGGCAAGGAGGGCGTCTCCTGATAAGCCTTTTTGGATGAGGCTGTCGAGCAATAGTTCGGAATAGTCGCTTTTGTTGCGGCGCAGGTGGCCTAAAAACAGAACGCTTGCGTGTTTTTCGAATTTCGTCATTGAAGCGATTTTCGTTTGAAAATAAGCGGGTGTGTTTTCCTTCTTCGTAATAACGGCCTCGACAATGACTTCGCGGTTTTGCTCAGATATTTTTTTAAAATAATCATACAGGGAGAGATCAGTGGTGTACGCCTCAATCAGCCAGGTGGAGCGTTCGTCTTCTTTGTTGAGAATCAGGCCGTCTTCAAGCGGAACTTCAACCGATTTGTCATTTTCCACAACTTCCAGCGAGAATAATTTAAACGTCTTCATTACCAACCTCCTGTTTGTTTTTTCCTAATTATAACATACGCAAAAAAGAAGCAAATGTCGAAAAATATTTGACCGAAATAGGATTTTTAATTTATTTGTAAAAAATTGACCTCGTCCGTGACAAAAACCATCTCGAAAATTGCTTTTTCGAGAAAAATCGACCTTGAAACGGGCTGTATCGCGATTTTACTTTGCTTTGGCCCGGGTCTAAGATGAAATCATCAAATGTTGGAGGAGATGATACCTTGATTAATCAAGTAACGCTGGTTGGCCGCTTGACGAGGGACCCGGAATTGAATCAAACGACGGAGGGAACGCCGGTGTCGCACATTACCTTGGCGGTGAACAGGAATTTCCGCAATCACAATGGCGAATTTGACACGGATTTTGTGCAGTGCACCCTGTGGCGAAATGCCGCTGAAAACACGTACAAATATTGTCGAAAAGGGGCGGTCGTCGGGATCACCGGACGGCTGCAAACCCGCCATTATGATGGGCGGGATGGAAAAAGGGTATACGTAACAGAGGTCGTGGCGGAAACGATTCGGTTTTTGAGTACGAAGCCGCAGGGGGCGGTGGCCGGGGAATCTAGAGCTGGGTCTTCGGCGTCGGTTTCTGGTGCGGCAAATGGGCAGGGGGCGAATCCCCCTGGACAAAGTTCAGCCGCGGCATCCGGAACTTCGGTGGCAGCAGGCCAGTCCCAAGCTGCTGCACCTGGGCCAGCCCCAACAGCTGAATCGGTTGCTGCATCATTACCATTTTAAGTGGTGGAATAAAAGGAGGGGCTCAACTTTGGGTGCTCATGAAGAAGAATACGTCCACAACCTCGAGCAGTTACTCGAAACATTAATAAAAATGGTTGGAAAGGCCAATCAAAAGGTCGACAGCCTGCAGCTGCGGGTTAGCCAGTTGGAATGGCTGATCAAGGAACAGCAGCAGGAAAAAAGGGAGCGCAGCCCGATTCGGATTTACTCGTAGGTGGGCACATTTTGGCGACCTTGGATTGACGGAGATTTTGGTAAAGGTAATTGCAGGCAGCGGCGCCACTGCCTGCTTCTCAAGAAAAGTATGTCGGTCACGATTCTCAACCAATTTCCCCGAACTGCCTACATTGAAAAAGAGAATCAAACATCTCTCCTGAACCAGCCTCATTTTTGGAATTCCGGCATTGTTTTGCCGGGATTTTTTTTGTATGACGAATTGGTATAAAAACCCACGAACTGGCAATACTATTAGCAAAACCCCCTGTTTTTTAAAAAGAAGCCGCTGATCTCGTGTCAGCGGCTTCTTCGATTTTCTAAAACCTCACGCTAAATCTTATCCCTATGCCGCTTACTAGCCCTAACGAGGCTTGCGATCATATCCGCATAAAACGCCCGGCGCTTAGGTGCCATTAAGTGGAGCTCCACCAGGGCCTTCTTTAACTCAGGCTCTTTTTGAAGCAATTCATAAATTATTGCCAAATCAGGATTCTCCAGGGTTTCCTTGGTAAGAAAGCCTGGCTCCACCTGTGGGAAATCGCCCTGATTCAATTCCCCGAGCAAATAATCCTTGTCTATTTTAAAAATTTCCGCAAACTGCAGCAATGTTTGATAAGTTGGTACGCTACGGCCGTTCTCAAATCGGCTGATCGTCGAGCGATGCAAATTCATCATGCTAGCCAGCGTGTCCTGGGACCAGTTTTGCCGATCACGAAGCTTCTTCAATTTTTCCGCTAGAGACATCCTTTTCACCGCCATCATAAAAACAAATCCTGACTTTACCTTAACGGGAAAAAATGGCCCATAGTCCAAATGTGCGCATCCTTCACATCAAGTGGCGTGAAAAGAGTGCACGTTGAATAAAAAATATGATTTCCCCAATTTTATTGAAAAGGAATATCAAAATTATTGTCGAATAATATGAAACGGTGTAGATAAATGTCAAAACAGGAGGTCTTTCATGGAAAAAACTTTTTTAGTAATAGTGGGTGAACAAATTAGCAGCGAGGAATGGCGATTAAAAAGAAAACCTAGTTTTATTGACATATTTATACTTTCATTGCAGTTATCTCACACAACTATGAACCCCTCATACCAATATATTCCCCTTGAAAACGGTGGGAAAATGCCCATTAATTTCTGTGAACAAGACTTCCAAATAATATACAACGAAAATAAATTACAGATTCTAGTAGGTGAAAAAGATCTCCCGGAGGAGGTAATCTATGAGATTCTGAGTCACTTTGTTCTAATTGAAGGAAGCAAAGTGACAGCCCTTCGACATTTCCCTTTTGAAAAAACAAGTCTATTAATAAGGAAAAAACGGCGTACCGTGTCAGCGGAAAAGAGACTTAAAGATACTAGTGATTGTTTTAAACTAGAAGGAGGGATACTTCGGAAATTGTAGTGAAAATTACCTGAGCCAGGCTGGACGCCTGGCTTTTTTGGATGGATTCCCTCTGAAAAATCAAGTTGGAAAGTAAATCAGGTTTTTCGGTAAGTATTTGGCCAGAAGGCGGAAGAAAAATGATAAAAGTGGAAAGTAATTACCCCCATTTGGAAAGTAAGCTCACCAAATCGGAAAGTATATCCAAATAAATGGAAATCACTTCAAGAAGGTCATTGAAAAATACCTGAGCGAGGCTGGACGCCTGGCTTTTTAGGTAGTTGGGGTCCGCTTGAGATGGGGGGTGGCGAGTAAATCATGAAATTCAGCGAGTAAAAGCCAATAGATGGCGAGTAAATCCTCATTTTTGACGAGTAAACTCACGAAATCGACGAGTAAATTTTAAAAAAAGGTAAATTTCAGCCCCAATACATGACTTTCAACCCAAACAGACAATTGTCCACGAACGGTGCCTGACACCTTTACCCACCGTTTTCCAAAATGGCCCCGTTTTTTTGATTTATGACACCTTTTTGCCATAAAACAGCCATTTTTATCCAGTTTAAGTCGATTTGTGATATTCTTTTAATATTTTTGTAACATAACTGGTAAGTTTGTCTGTTATAAATAGATTAATAGGAGGGGAGTATATGCAATCCACGATCAAGCGTATTTTACTAGTAGTACTTACAATTGCTACATACGCATCAGGCACCATGGTTACATATGCACAAACAAGCAGTGAAGCACTTCGCAATGCTCAACAGCAGCTCCAGGAAAAACAGCAAATTGTTAATCAGCAGAAACAAGAACAGCAAGCTGTTAATCAAGAAATACAAGGAATTCAGAAAGAACTCGATTCAATATATGCATATATTACAAAGAACCAAGAAGAAATGGCCCAAACTCAGGCCAAAATCGACGAAGTGAACAAGCTGATTGAACAAAAGAAAGAAGAGATTGTTGCGCTTGAGGACAAAATCCTCGGCCGTAGCGAAATCATGAAAAAGCGGGCCGTGGCCATGCAGCAAAGTGACAATTTCAATATCATCATGAACGTATTCTTAGAATCTGAAAGCATTTCCGATCTCATTAAGCGTGCAAGCGCTGTCTCGACATTGATGGATGCTGACAAGGACATTTTGAATGCCCAAAAGGCAGACCTTCAGAAAATTGAAGACGACAAAAAGGAAATCGATAAGCAAGAACAGGTTTTACTGGAGCAGCAAAACGTTCTTGCCGCAAAGCAAGCTGAACTTGATCAAAACCTGCAAAAGCGTCAGGAAGTCCTAACGGCCATGCAGGATAAATATAATCAAATTACGCAACAATTGGCTCTAGCAGAACAGGACAAAGCGAAAATCCAGTCACAAATGGCCGGCATTCAAGCGGCAATTGCCCAGCAACAGGCAAGCGCACGCCCAGCTTCCGCACCAGCGCAGGATACCTCTAGCGCTAATCTTAGCGGCAAGGAAATGTACGTCACCGCAACCGCTTACAGCCATGAAGATTCAGGCTCGATAACGGCAATGGGTTATAACATCGAGGCCAATCCAAATATGAAATTGATTGCAGTCGATCCGTCTGTTATCCCGCTTGGTTCGCGTGTATGGGTCGAAGGCTACGGCGAAGCGATTGCCGGAGACACTGGCGGCGCCATCAAAGGCCACCGCATCGACATCCTCAAGCCAAACAGTGCAGAAGCAAGAGCATGGGGCAGAAGAACCGTCAAGCTGATTATATTAAATTAATTTTTGAAAAATAAAGTTCATGTGAAGCGGAGACCCGGTACTGGAGCGTGCCGGGTCTTTTTATATAGGCTCGAATACTTTGGTTGGTCACACAATGAAAAATGACTTCGAATCAAGCAGGAACCATTTAATATATTCAATATCGGTTCTTGCAGGAAATTTGTCCAAGTTTGTCGAACTATACTTAATGTGGAATTTTGACTTTCATAACCATAGATGAAAGAATCGTTTTTGTGATTAGTATCGCTGGGCGATATGACTTGCGTATATCGTTATGCGATACGGATAAACCCCTTGACGATACAGCTAAAGGCTTGGCGTATTAACAAAAGAAAAATTATTGAAGATCTATTTTGACGATAATGCATTTAAACTTGAAGGAGGCTAAAAAGGGCGTTGTAGTGGTTGAGAAACTCAATCAAAAACAAGCATCATCCTTAATAGAGTTCCTCCAGAAAGGAGCTTTGTATCGCTGGGCGATATAGCTTGAAATAAATCGAAAATACTTTCATAATGTAATAGAATAGGAGGTCCGATATGAGACGTGATATACAACCGAATGAGCGAGCTTTCTCTTCCAAAGAAGTGGCGGAAGAAGTGGGGATTGCAACACCTACTGTCCGAAAGTATGGCCAAATCTTAGAACGAAATGGATATGAGTTTTTAAAAGATGGCGATCGGCGTATCTTTGTTCAATCCGACCTCGAAGCACTTATATCGTTACGCGATACAGACAAGCCCCTAGACGATACAGCTAAAGACCTTGTTTATCAACAAAGAGAAAGACTAGAACGATTCAATGAAACAGAGATAGCGGTATCCGATACATATGAAAATTTACCCGAAGACCCCAATCAATTAAAAGAAGTGTTAAGGTTTTTAGTCAATGAGCTCGCAGCCACACGTGAAATGAATGTCCAACTGACAAACGATATGTCACAGCTTAGAACCGCGGTTTCTCGGTTACAACAAGACCATCATAGCATAAGTTCTAATATTGCAAATTCGGCGCAAAAAACTCAGGTTAAAATTGAAAAATTATCTGAACACCAAATGACCCAATATGAAACATTACTTCAACAAGAAAAACAAATGAACGAATTCTTACAAGCAGAAATACAAAATATGCGTGACGAACAGAAAAAAGAATGGCATTCACAAAATGATTTTAATAAACGTTTAGAAGAAGCGATACAAAAACCTAAAGGGATATGGGAGACGCTTTTTCTGTTATTCCGAAAATAAGGGAACTATTTTAGTTTTTTTGCTTCGTATCGCTATGCGATATAGGTGCAATTAATTTCTTTTTCAATCCGAAGTCGGAGCCTTATAGCGATACCCGATACGGACAAGCCCCTAGACGATATTACAATCAAATCAAAACGAATATTCCTTTGTTTCAAATAGTCGGATTCATTATTCTTCAAATTTCAACAAATTCCCGGGAAATAACTGAAATTTTGCTAATGTTTGTAAAGCTTCCATTACGCCAAAAAACGCTCAGAAGATTGCTCTGAGCGTTTTTACTTGTCATTCATATTGCTAATATACTGTTAAAACATATGTTAATTAGTTTGGCATCTTTACCATCAACATCCGAATCCGTTAACCGAAAACCAGCTTGTTTGTAACTTAGATCGACATTTTTTCTGCGGAATCCACCGTATGTTTCAACAAGGTCGCAATGGTAATTGGTCCGATGCCCCCAGGGACAGGAGTGATGGCACTTGCCGCTTCGTAACATGTGTCATAATCAATATCCCCAACATTGCCTTTATTGTAACCTGCATCTAATACAACGGAACCCTGCTTTAACCAGCTTCCTTGAATAAATTTAGGCCGTCCGACCGCTGCCACAACAATATCTGCCTGCTTTAAGATTTCAGCTAAATTGTCTGTTTTTGAATGGCATGTCGTAACGGTCGCATTGGCATTAAGAAGTAACGCGGAAACAGGTTTCCCTAAGATCGGACTTCTGCCCACTACGACAGCATGTTTACCTTCGATTGGAATCTGGTAATAGTCTAACATTTTCATAATGGCCGCTGGTGTGCAGGAGGGATATTCGCCAAACCCTAGTGCTGTCTGTCCGTAGCCTGCACTTGTGACACCATCTACATCTTTTCGAATATCAATGGCCTCAAAAGCGGCACGTTCATCAATATGCGATGGAACCGGGTGCTGCAAAAGAATGCCATGAACCGCTGGATCGTTATTTAACTCTTTAATTTTTTCAATCAGCTCTAAAGTCCCTGTTTCTGCGGGTAATTGTACGCGAATAGACTCCATGCCAAGTCTTTTGCAGGCATTTCCTTTCATTCTTACATAGGTCTCTGAAGCGGGGTTATCACCAACTAAAATCGTTGCGAGGCATGGCGTGATGCCTTTATTTTTTAAAATTTCAATTCGTGCTTTCAAGCCTTCCTTAATTTCTGCCGCAACGACATTTCCATCCAAAATGATTGTTTCCATAACAAGCCCTCCTGAAAAAATGTAATAAAAAAGAGATAAGGATATAATCCTTACCTCTGCCCAGACGACCCGACACTATATAAAACACAGCTTCCTTGTGGTCGTTTCCACATTTGTCGTCAGTAACTGTGTCCATTTCAATGTTATAAGTAAAAGATAACATATAAGCTTTAAATGTCAATGGAGTTCTGATGAATTAGATTTTCTAAGAATCCTGTGTGATAATAATGAACAACTTTCTTTGTTCATAAAAGTTCAATTAGAAGAGTAATACGGAGGGGATAATCAGGATGGAAAAAATAGATGGATTAATCTTTTCTTGGGAGATTAATAAAGCCTATAGTAAATTTAGTAAAGAAAATCTCAATTCAGTTAATGGCCTACATGCTAGTTTTCGGAGTCAATTAAAGGAGAGCTTTTTTTCAGGATATTCAGTAGGACACGAAGATGGCTACCATTCTGGCGTGACCGATGCCAAATTAAAAATGATGGTTAAATTGGCAGTACATACGAACTTGGACGATAACTTAATATTAAAGGTTTTAGAAAAAGAAGGCGAAGAGCATTTTATCAATGCACTAAAAGAGATTCGAGAGAAACAAAAGAATCAAAATTAAGGCAAAAAAACAGCGGCCTCTAAAGCCGCTGTCCTCCCCATGCGTCCAAATGTCCACGCACGGTGCCTGAACCATTATCCAAGATGCACCAAATCCCTAAGTTCATCTGTAGAAAGCTCCGTAATCCAATTCTCACTCTGAATAATCTGGTCATTTAAAAATTGCTTCTTCTCCAGCATGGCGTCAATTTTTTCCTCGAGCGTGCCGGTGCAAATGAGTTTGTGCACGTGCACGAAGCGTGATTGGCCGATGCGGTAAGCCCGGTCAGTCGCCTGGTTTTCGACGGCCGGGTTCCACCAGCGATCGTAGTGGATGACGTGGTTCGCTGCCGTCAAGTTCAACCCGGTACCGCCCGCTTTTAACGACAGCAGGAACACTGGGAACTCCCCGTTCTGGAACCGTTCAATCATCGTATCACGCTGCGTCTTCGGCACACTTCCGTTCAAAAATGGTACCTCGATGCCAAATTTCTTCTTCAGCGCACTCCGAATCATTTCGCCCATTTCGATATATTGGGTGAAAATCAGACAGCTTTCGCCCTGGTCCAAAACCGAATCGACAAGCTCGACAAGCTTCTCCAACTTGTTCGATCGCTCGAGAAGTTCCCGGCTCGCTGACTTTTCCTTCAAGTAGAGGGCAGGGTGGTTGCACAGCTGCTTCAAACGGCCCAGCATTTGCAACACTAACCCCTTGCGTTCAAAGCCGGTCAATTTTTCAATCTGCTCAAATGTATCGTGTATGAGCTGCTCATAAAGCGACGCTTGCTCTGCCGTAAGCGGGCAGTATTCCTTTTGCTCCAGCTTGTCAGGCAGGTTCAGCGCTACTTCCTCATCCTTTTTTGTCCGCCGCAGCAGGAACGGCCGAATCAACGACTGCAGCTGCTGGATTTTATCTTTCTTTTCATCCTTTTCAATCGGGATGATATACCGTTTCTGGAACTGGCCTAAGCTGCCAAGATAGCCATGATTGGTAAAATCAAAGATCGACCACAGTTCGGATAGACGGTTTTCCATCGGCGTCCCTGTCAGGGCCACATGATGCCGTCCGCGCAATCTTCGAACCGCTTTGGATTGCTTCGTTTGGGCATTCTTAATATTCTGCGCTTCATCGATGGCAATCGTGCTCCATTGAACGGACTCGAATTCCTCGGAATCCAGATGACTCAACCCGTAGGAGGTAAGCACCACATCTACATCCTGAGCTTTTTCGGAAAAATTAGCCTCTTTCAGGCGGTTCGAGCCGTAGTGGAGGTACACGTTCATCTCCGGAGCAAACCGCTCAATTTCCTTTTGCCAGTTGCCGAGCACCGAGGTAGGGCAGATGATTAAGGCTGCGTTCGTCGGTAACTTGGCAGGGGCAGCATCCTCTTTTTTCTTCCTGCGCGGTTTTGCTTCCGCAGGTGTAATAGGGGTTTCCGTTTCAGCAGCCGTGGTTAGACTTTCCACGGTAGAAACAGTGTCAACGTCGGCATCGGTTTCAGGCGCCGTAGCCTGGCTATCCAGCGTATCAACCACAACCGGCGCTTCCACAACCTCTCCCGGAACCACCTTCACCACTTCCCCAGCTTCATCCTTCACCTTCAACAAATAAGCAATCAACTGAATTGTCTTCCCAAGCCCCATATCATCGGCTAACACAGCGCCAAACCCGTACTGCCGCAAAAACCAAAGCCAGCTCATCCCCAGCTGCTGATACGGTCTCAATTCTCCGTTCAATCCCTCAGGCACATCCACAAGCGGAATTTCATTTGCCTCCGACAGCTGCTTCACCATCTGCTTCCATTGCCGGTTCAGTTCAATCTGAATCTTCGCGAACACCTTGGGATTCTCTAGTTCCTCTTCGCTGCCCTCACCTGAATTGACTAACTCCTGCTCAATCAAATCCCGAACTTGCAGGCCCTCTTTTTCGGCACGTTTCATCAAATCCTGAATTTGTCGAATGAACTGCGGATCGAGCTTCACCCAGCGGCCGCGGATATAGACGAGCCGCCGCTTTTCTTCGACAAGCTGATGGAACTCATCCTCGGACAAATCGACACCATTCATCGAAAAGCGCCAGTTGAAATCGAGCATCGCATCGAGCCCGACAAACGATGGCCGGTGGCTCGACGTACCCTTAAGCGACGCCTTCACACGCAAATTAGCATTTTTCATCGCCTGCCACCAGGAAGGGAGGAGGATTTCGACATCCAGCGCCAACAGTGTCTCGCTCGCATCCGTCAAAAACATCCACGCTTCTTCCTCGGTGAGCTCCGTTTTCAAAGCCGCAGGGCTGCTCTCATCATCCGCATCCGTCGAAGCCCCGTCTCCCAGCCACGGAAACAGCCGCACCCAGCGGGCCTGCTCACGGTCAACCTTATCCAAAAACGGCCGCCACTTCGCCGGAATCCGCTTCACATCTTCGACATCAACAATTTCATCGACATTTTTCTTGCCGCGCAAAAATACATCCAAGCTCCAGTCGCCTTCGCCGTCCTCCGGCTCATCCAGCCGCAAGCCAATCGTAAACGGCGCCTCGCTCTCCTTGATGCCGACCCACTCGAGCCAGCTTTCCTCATCAAAGTAACGCCCCAGCTCCAAGCCCGACAAATTCTGTTTCTTCAATAAATCAAGCTTCGGCCCAAACAGCTCCTTCGCCGCATTATTCCTAGTCAAAAAAGAATCCAGCGCACTGTTATACAAATCCGAAATATAGTTGAGAGCGGTGGGTGAGGCATGGGGACGGTTCTCATGCCTCACTTCATCTGCCTCTGATGATGCGCGAGAATCGTCCCCACGCACCACATCATCCGTCTGCGGTGATGCAGAAGAACCGTCCCCATGCACCATTTGCTCCCAAAACTCGGGATGGAATTCATCCATCACGCGCTCGGGCAGCTTCCAGCGGAATTCGCCGTCCGGGCCCCATACGGAAAAGTCTGGGTGCCAGTCTTTTTCGACAATGCCCTCGTACATGGAGTTGGCGGCCGCCAAGCAAATTTCGGACTCTTCGTTCCAGTCCCATTCGATAAAGCGGTTGAATGACTCCTTGGCAAAAAGCGACACAAGCTGCCAGCCGTTCACAACCACGCCTTCGACCTCATCCACGGTCATCTCATCCAGGACTGTCCCGAAAAAACTCTCTTCGTGGCTGCTGAAGACAAGATTCTTCCACTTGAAAGGACTCATGGACCTGCCGTGCTCATCTTGGGCCGTCAGCAGAAACCGGTCATCACCTAATTTAGTTGTCAGTAATTTCAAAAACCTGGTTTTAAGCATGGAAAACGTGCTCCTTTATAGGAGGGCCGCTTAAAGTTAGACCCTCGAATACCTTTTTCTTTATAAAAAAGGTAATTTAAAAATAAATGTATGTATGTAAATCTATAATTGCCCTCAAAAAAGTTTTATAAGTTACCTATTTTCAACATAAAAGTCCTTTGCCCTTTATAAAATTTCGTTCTATTGGCGAATTTTCACACTCTATTGGCGAATGGACGGGTTCTATTGGCGGTTCAAGGCCTTCTATTGGCGAATTTTCATGTTCTATTAGCGGATCGAAAAATTACTCGACTCTGAACCCAAAAATCGTAACAAAATATAGTTGGAGCCATTCGGCCCCAAACCTATATCAACTTACTCCGCTGACACTCCTCATGAAAAGCCCGCAACCGCTTCGTTCGTTCCAATAAACCTTCAATAAAGTACTCCCAATCATCAACGCGCTTCAGCTTCTTATATAGCGTCCGCAGCTTCTTCAAGTGCCTTACTGCCGCCCGGTAGCTCGAACGGTTTTTCTGGTCAATCTCCCGCTGCGCCGTTTGATGCAGCATCCCCAGCAGTACCTCGGGCCGCTCCTTCTCGACGACCTTAACCCGATCCTTCGGCAATTCATAATAATCGAACCCGACAAACGCCTGAAGCTCGCCCCAGCGGTCATAATCGCCGCGCTCAAACAATAAATACTCATAATCCGCAAAGCTGTAGGGCAGTGACACCAACAGCGCCCGCTCATACAATTCCACGCGGCCATTCTCCGAACAATACGGTGCAATCGACCGCATTACACTCCTCACAAAGGCCGAACAGCTTTGATAGGAACCAATCCAATCCAAATACTCCTTCAGCTTTCCCAAAAACATCTCAATCACAGGCTCCGCTCGGCGCCACAGTTTCGCACCTGTAAAATAATCAATCCAGTACACCATATATGGTACAAACCGAACATCCGGCACACCGCCAGCAAGCTTCAACGCCAAATCATCATTCCCCAGTAGGAAATACAAATGAATCATTGTTGCCAGGAAAGGCAGGGGATTCTCCGACTCCTCAAGCGTCTTCAGCCGCGCACCAATCCTTAATGCTTCCTCCTGCCGCCACTCCTTCTTCCGGAACAGCTCAGTCCACAACTGGCGGTGCATATATACCCGTTCAATTTCATACCCCGAAACACACGTCAGGACCTCAAACGACTCATCCCGCAGCCGCTCAATAAACTCATCGAACGCAAATGGCATCGTCTGTACGACCAACCGTTCCACCAAATCCGCCGTATCCTCGAGCAAATTTTCAAAACAATGCCCATAAGCCTTCCGTCCGACATGTTCCTCAAACCCAAGCTCTTCGCTCAACACCAAAAGCTTCCGAAACGACACGATCGACGCGACCAGCTCATACAGCAGGCGCCACTCCTTCTCCACCGGCGCACTCGCCCCGACCCGTTTCATATGAATCCCGAACAGCTCTGAGACCACATACGGGTTCGAATGCTTTTTAGAGGCAACCAACGCATCAAAACTCGACTCAAACGACTGCACCCAGCGGTCATAGTCCGGCTTCATAAGCCCAGCTGCCTTCACCAAATCCTTCGCAGCCTGCAGACCCCAGCTCGCCACCGACTTTGTCTCCCGCACCGGCTCACGCCACTCCGCCAGCCAATCCGAAACACTCGCTTCTCTTGAGTACGCTGCAAAAAACACGGCCAACTGATGCCGGCAAAGCTCGTCACTAGGGCACGAACAATCACTCATTCCCAAAAACTCCGGGTCCAGCCGCACCTTCGCCGGTGACACATCCTGCACAACCGCCGTATACTCCCCTTTCTCAAAGCGAAGCTGCGTGACCAGACCCTGCCGGTACAGCATCATCCCCTTCTGAACTAGCCGTGCATCATCCGCCGCATTCGCATTCAGCATATCCTTCAACTCATCCGCAAGCCCCTGTAACACCTCGTTCACAGGCATCGCTCCCTTTACCCAAAAAATCCATATTCCTCTATTATACCCAAAAAACCGCAACACGAGGAGCAAATGCTCAAGCCTCTAAGAAAAAACGGTATCATTTCACAAAAAGGTGTCAGGCACCGCTAATGGACAATCCGAGCTCACAGCCCAAATTCCGCTGTCATTGTCCGATGACAACCAAATTCTTTACATCTTAGGTACTACTGCCTAAGTAGTAGAAAGTTGTATGTCGAAATTCCCAAAATTTGTGAAATCAGCAGGAGATTTCCACTTACACGCTGAAATTATATAAATATACTTCTTATGGGAGGAAGGCCGAATGAGAACTACCCACCAATATAGATCTCCTTATGCTGCCATGTTGTGGTCTGTGGTGATGCCGGGGTTCGGACATTTTTATAACCGCGATTATATAATGGGATTTACGTTACTGATATTGGAATTCGTCATCAATGTGAAAGCGAAATTAAATCTTGCCCTCATCTTCTCATTTGATGGGAACCTGCCGGAGGCCAAGCCACCGATCGATTACGGCTGGGGATTGTTTTATCCGTCACTTTACGGCTTCGCCATTTGGCACGCCTACAATACGGCCAAGACGAATAATCAGAAACTGGAAGGAAATGTGGAGAACAGGACTTATCTGTCAGGCTTTTTTCTCGGAATTGTCCTCGGGATGGATTTTGGCCTGTTCTGGCATGACGGCCCCATATTGAAAAATTTGCCGCTTTTCGACGCTCCCGTGTTCAACGGAATCTTCTTCGGTCTGGTGATGGGATTAATTGGGCAACTTTTGGAAAACAATGTTTATCGAAAAAACAAAAGGAAGAAGATGCGAGCAACTTAATATGGAAAATGACCATAGCCAGGCTGCCCGCCTGGCTTTTTATCTTTTTTGGACAGTTGGAAAAATAGGTCAGGCGAGTAAAATACAAATTTCGGCGAGTAAATCCTGAAATTAGACGAGAAAAAACAAAATCAGACGAGTAAAGTCAAAAAATAGACCAGTAAACCCGATAAAGTGACGAGTAAATCCCAAAATAGGTAATTGATAGGGGGGCACGCACCAAAATCCCTTACCAAATCTCTAAAGATAGTGGGGTAGACCAATTAAAATTACCTTTTTTCTGGATATATTTCCCTGCTTTATATAAATACTTTCCAAAAAAGACGATTTACTTCCCACATCCAACAAAATACTTTCCAAATTCAATAGTTTACTTTCCAAAAACCCCAACTTTCTTTCCAAACACAAAAAAACCAGCCCCATAACCAAAAGGGGCTGGCTTGCAAACTAGTTTAATAGAGCCGCTTAAACGCAGCAAAGTGCGACGCATAATACGTGCTTTTTACATTGGAAATCGTCACGCCGGTGCCGTCGTTGGCGTGGATGAACTGGTCGTTGCCCAGGTAGATCCCGATGTGGGAGATACCTTGTTTATAGGTGTTTTGGAAAAAGACCAGATCGCCAACCTTAGGCTGGTCGACATAATACGAGCGGTCATAGTAGCCGGCAGCGGAAGTGCGGGCGATTTTATAGCCTGCTTGATTAGCCACGTAATAGATGAAGCCGCTGCAGTCGAAGCCGGACGGTGTGCTGCCGCCCCAGGCATACGGGACGCCCAATAAGCTTTTGCCTACGGAAATCATCTGCGCGCCTAAATCACCAGCTGGCGCCGGTACCGAAGTCTGGCCTGGCACCTTTAGCGTCTGGCCGGCATAAATCATATCGTAGGTTAAATTGTTCAGCGCCTTCAATTCCTGAACAGTGATGTTAAATTTAGCAGCAATGGCACCAAGTGTGTCACCGCTTTTGATCACATAATCAGAAACGTCCGATGCCGCTGGAGGCGGAGTCACCGGCGCTGGTACTGCGGGAGCGGCTGGAGCTGATGGCTGTGCGGCATCACTCTGCCCCGGGACCTTCAGCGTTTGTCCGGCATAAATCATATCTGAACTTAACCCGTTCAAAGACTTCAATTGCGACACGGTCGTCCCGAATTTTAGCGCAATTTTGCTCAGGCTGTCGCCTGGGACAATCGTATAATCCTGCGTCGCAGCTACAGAAGGGGCCGGAGCCGGAGTCGAAGGAGCCGGCGGCGGTACAACCACCACTGGCCCAGGAGCCGGGGCACCCCCAGCATTAGGGTTTGATACCTTCAATACCTGTCCTGGAAAAATTAACGTGCCGCTAAGGCTGTTCCACTGCTGAAGCTCGCCGACCGTCACGCTGAAGCGGTTGGCAATCTTAATGAGGGCGTCACCTGATACAACGGTATAAGTAGCCGCTGGCTGCACAGATGGAGAAGGGGCAGGAGCAGGAGCTGCACTAGCCCCAGAACCCGGAATCTGCAAGGTTTGTCCAGCATAAATGAGATCGGAACTTAATCCGTTTAACGACTTAAGATCATTCACAGTCGTCTTATATGTATTGGCGATTTTCGATAAGGTGTCGCCTTTTTGAACCTTATATGTATCTGCATGGGCTGCGCCCGCATAGGCTATGGAGAGAAGGGCGGTTGTCGACAGAGCCCGAACGACGGTTTTACTCACGAAACAGTCACCTCTTTTTCTTCTATTTTTCTATGTATTTTACCATAGATTGCTAATTTATTGTTCGAAAGTCAAAAAATTTGTGAGAAATTAACAAAATAGCGCACCTACTGTAGAAAATTCTACAATATTCACAAATTTGCTACAAAAATAAACTGGAAATCTATTTACATTCCACTACTTTTCTATTATTATGAAAAACAATGAGATGATGGAGGGACAGGTCGGAGTGGAAAAGAATGTAGAAAACATCAGCATGCAGGCTGACTTTTCAGAGATTGTCAAAAAAACATACGACAAGGCCATGCAAGAAAAAGAAATTTCCCTGAATCAATTAATTGAAGATTTAAAAGAGGACCTTAGACATTTGGTAGCACTTTAATAATAAATGGAAGACTGCTGGACTAAAAAACTAGCAGTTTTTTTGTTGGGAGAGATGGATGCACGGGGACGGTTCCCGTGCATCACCCATTTTGATGCATAAGAACCGTCCCCATGCATCAAAAAAGCGAACCCTCAAAAGGTCCGCTCCCACAATTATTTACTAATCAAATACCCCGCCAACGCTTCGCTCCATACTTGTACACCTTTGTCACTTGGTCCGCTCTGGTCGGGCGTTAAGTATTCCTTAATCGCTTCGGTATTCGGGTCTGGCCAGGCTGTCCAGTGGTCTAAATAGGCAATCCCGTTCTTCTTCGTATAATCCTCCAGCTGTGCCACCTGAACAGGGTAATTCTTCGCCTTATAAAGTGGAATGGATGGCTGCAGGATAAAGGAAGTATCAGACTTGGCCGTCTTCACAGCCTTCATCACCGCCGACAGATCCGCTAACGACTTATCCATCCCCACTGAGGATCCGTTATTCTGCAAAATAAACGGTTCATAAATGATCAAATCGGCCCCGATACTAGCAACCTCTTTCTCTTTGTTCTCTTTCAAAAATTGGCTGGAGTTTGAGCTATATGTATACAAATCTACTTCGACATGTTTCGCCCCGAACGCATCCACAAGCTGTTTCTTCACTAGTGGAAAAGTCCCGTCACCTTCAGAGCCGATAGCCTCAGATCCAACAAATAAAATCTTAAACTTAGACCCATCAGCCAGCGTCTTCTTGAACCGCTCCACAGCGCCAGAAGGCCAATTTTTCGTATACGAAACCAAATCCTTCTGCCCCTTAGCTGCAGCAGAACCGGCACCGCCAGCAGCATTCCCAGCCGACCCGCGCGACTTCTTATATTCCTTCTGAAGCGTCGTATAATAATCCGTCTTCATATTGGCAGATGTATCCGCAATTTGCTGTTTCCAGTTCGACTGTCCGAAATATAAAACGATAATAAAAATAATCCCTAATAATGCCACAATCACTTTCTGCATCTCTACCTATAACCCCCAATCCATGTTGCCCCCCTATTATAACAGAAAAATTCCAAATTAATCCTTGATTCTACAAAAATCACCAAAAACCCGAGACGAAAATCCTGAAGTTGAAATTACTTCCAAATTCACATAACCTCTTCAAATTTCTTACAGAAAGGTGTTTAATAATAATCAGCAGTTAAATATATTTGAAATAATCCCGACATAAAACCCAATAAAGTGACAAATTATGCTATAATAAGCATGTTTTGTATTGAGAATATTCAGGAGGACCAAATGGAAGAAACTATTAGTCTAAAAGAACTACTTGAAACGCTGAAAAAGCGGCTATCGTTAATCGTATCCATCACCCTCATTGCTGCCATCATCAGCGGTGTGGTCAGTTACTTTTTCTTAACCCCGATTTACCAAGCTTCAACGCAAATCCTTGTCAACCAAACGAAAAATGATCAAACGGCGTACAGTCCGAGCGAAGTACAGACAAACCTGCAATTAATCAACACCTACAACGTTATCATCAAAAGCCCGGCTATCTTAGATATCGTGGCGGACGAGCTCAAATTAGGCTTGAACGCGA
Source organism: Neobacillus sp. PVCKKU3 (assembly GCF_058323225.1). NCBI lineage: Bacteria > Bacillati > Bacillota > Bacilli > Caryophanales > Bacillaceae > Neobacillus > Neobacillus sp. PVCKKU3. Next base: position 79,913 of record NZ_JBLVQN010000019.1, on the reverse strand, counting down.
CCCAATTAAATCAAAAAATCACTGTCGGCAGTGAAAAGGATTCCCAGGTCGTCAACGTATCCGTACAGGACTCAAACCCGGACACGGCAGCCCTGATCGCCAACAAAACGGCTGAGGTGTTCCAATCGGAAATCGTCAAGATTATGAATGTCGATAACGTCAGCATTTTAGCAAAAGCACAAACTGGGGAAAATCCATCACCGGTAAAACCAAGACCATTATTAAATGTGGCCATTGCTCTTGTAGTCGGCTTAATGGCAGGTGTCGGTCTGGCCTTCCTATTAGAGTATTTCGATAACACCATCAAAAACGAACAAGATGTCGAAAAAGAGCTAGGCCTGCCGATCCTTGGCATCATTGCCCAAATCGATGATCAAAAAATCGAAGAGTTAAAACAGCGCAGAGCCGCGAAAAAAACAGGAGTAAGAGGTGAGACTTATGGCTCTTAGACGAAAAAAGAAACAGATAACGAAGGACCCAAGCCGTAAGTTAATTACATCGATTGCGCCAAAGTCACCGATTTCCGAGCAATATCGGACAGTCCGTACCAATATTCAATTTTCATCGGTCGATAAAGAAATCCGAGTGATCATGGTGACCTCTTCCGGTCCTGCTGAAGGAAAGTCGACAACAGCAGCCAATCTAGCAGTGACCTTCGCCCAGCTTGGAAAAAAAGTCCTCTTAGTGGATGCTGACCTGCGTAAGCCAACCGTTCACCATACGTTTGGCGTCACCAATTTATTTGGTTTTACAACTGTCCTAACCAAGCAAAGAACGCTCGAAAACACAATCAACGAGACGGAAGAGCCGGATCTTTATGTGTTAACAAGCGGACCGATTCCGCCAAACCCTGCGGAACTCTTAAGCTCCAAATCGATGGAGCAGTTTATCGAAGAGGCCAAAAGTGTATTCGACTATGTCATCTTCGATACTCCGCCATTACTAGCGGTTGCAGACCCGCAAATTCTTGCGAATCAGTGCGACGGTTCTATTTTGGTTGTCTATAGTGAAAAAACAGAAATCGACCTGGCGAAGAAAGCGAAAGAATTGCTGGAAACGGCCCAAAGCAAGCTGTTAGGCGTGGTATTAAACCACAAAGAAGTTCAGAAGAGCGACTATTACTATTATTATGGGGCATATGGTACGAAAAATTAACATCATTCGACAAAGTTCGTCATACTTTATCCCTATGAATATGGTAATATAGTGGAAAGTGTTACAAATGACGAAATTATCAGAAAAGAGTGTTAACAATGATTGACCTACATTGTCACATTTTGCCCGGAGTGGATGATGGGGCGAGAGATTTGTCAGAAAGTATCGAGATGGCAAAAGAGGCTTACAAGCAAGGGATTCGAACCATCGTGGCGACGCCCCATCATTTAAATAACCAATTCGAAAATCCGAAACAAATCATTCTGGAAAAAACAGCGGAGCTAAACCTTCAGTTACAACAAGAAAATATAGAGATAAAGATTATCCCAGGGCAGGAGGTCCGTCTTCACGGCGGACTGATTGAGGGTCATAAAAAGGGCGAAATTCAGCCGATTCACACCACGAATTATGTGTTGGTGGAATTCCCCTCCAATCACGTCCCGCGCTATGCCAATCAGCTGTTCTATGATATGCAGCTGGAAGGGCTGATTCCGATTATTGTCCATCCAGAACGAAACCTGCAAATTGTCGAAAATCCGGATATCCTCTATCGAATGGTGGAAAAAGGCGCGTTAACCCAAGTGACTGCCGCAAGCATCTGCGGTGATTTTGGGAAAAAAATCAAACGCTTCACGCTGCAATTAATCGAAGCAAACTTAACGCACTTTATCGCTTCTGATGCCCACAATGTGAAGAATCGCACGTTCCGGATCCGAGAGGCCTTCGACATCATTCAAAAAACCTACGGAAATGAAATGGTTTATGTTTTTCAAGAAAATGCAGCCAACCTCATGGAAGGCTACCATGTCTACAAAGAAGTACCCGAGAAGATTAAAAAGAAGAAGCTTTTTGGTATATTTTAACCGATTAATCCGATAAGAAAAGGCTGCAAAACTAAACATTCATTTCAGGGCGTGATGTATGCCTTGAACGGTGAGGCTTTCCTGTCCGTTATCAAAGGGAGCACTCGGTCATGCTGTGGGTCCCCTCTTCGGCAAAGAGTAGGTCCTTAGACGCATGTCGTCAGGAGCATGATGTGAGGGCGGGTTAGATGCCCGGATTAAAAAATAAACAAAAAACAATAAATATCTAATGAAAGGATAGGTGTAAAGTCACTTGTATTTCCATTAGATATTTATTTTTTTGCTCAAATGGTATTGAAATATAAAAAGAGAAAAAGGGGGAAAATACCGGTGACCTATGGGAAGAGACTGACCACACTGGCGCTATTGGATTCGGCAATCATCCTGACAGCAATCTACATAAGCTACTGGACGCTTAATCCGATGATTCAAATTCTCGAGAGCCCGATTGTGCTCGTGACCGCGCTGACATTATTAATCTGCCATCATCTATTTGCTTTTTATTACAAGCTTTATAACAAAGCGTGGCAATATGCGAGTGTGGGCGAGCTTATCGCGATTGTAAAGGCCGTGACACTGACGATTGTGGCAGCGGCCGTCATGCAGGAGCTCGTGTTTGACAATATTTATGTCCGGGTATTGATGATCACCTGGATGATCCATGTCTTGTTTATCGGCGGTTCCCGCTTTTCATGGAGAATGTTCCGCGATAACATCATGAACAAACAGAAAGATATCAGAAAAACACTGATTATCGGGGCTGGTTCAGGCGGCACGATGGTGGCGCGTCAGCTGCTTCATAATCATGACATTGATTTAAAGCCGGTGGCGTTTATCGATGATGATCCAAGAAAGTATAAATTGGACATCCTAGGCATTCCAGTGGTTGGGAATTCCAGCGATATCGTAAAAACCGTTGAAAAATACAAAATTGATAACATCATCATCGCAATTCCTTCGTTAAGCAAAAAGGAAATCAACCTCATTTTCGATGAATGTGCTAAAACAAAGGCCAAAACACAGATTATTCCCAAGCTGGAAGACTTGATGACCGGGAAACTGTCAGTAAATGAATTCCGCGATGTCCAAGTGGAGGATTTACTAGGGCGGGAACCGGTAGAGTTGGATATTAATATCATTTCAGAATATGTATCAGGAAAAACAGTTCTGGTAACTGGAGCAGGCGGTTCGATCGGTTCAGAAATCTGCCGTCAGATTTGTAAGTTCAATCCTCGAAAAATTGTCCTAGTAGGACATGGCGAGAATAGCATCTATTTGATTGATATGGAGCTGCGCCGTCAATACGAGGGACAAATAGAGATTGTTCCTGTAATTGGTGATATTCAGGACCGGAACCGGATTTTTGAAGTGATGGAAGAACATCGGCCGTTTGTGGTGTATCATGCGGCTGCGCATAAGCATGTACCTCTTATGGAATATAACCCTAGGGAAGCTGTGAAGAATAATATTTTCGGAACGAAAAATGTTGCAGAGGCGGCTGACACCTTCGATGTTCATACTTTTGTGATGATTTCTTCGGATAAGGCGGTTAATCCTCCTAATGTTATGGGAGCGACGAAGCGATTTGCGGAATTGATTATTCAGGGTCTCGCACAGCATAGTTCGACAAAATTTGTTGCCGTTCGGTTTGGTAACGTCCTTGGCAGCCGCGGCAGCGTGATTCCGTTATTTAAAAAGCAGATTCAGGTGGGTGGACCGGTAACGGTAACTCATGAAGATATGACACGGTATTTTATGACAATTCCTGAAGCCTCACGGCTTGTTATTCAGGCTGGTACTCTTGCACGAGGCGGAGAGGTTTTTGTGTTAGATATGGGTGAGCCAGTGAAGATTGTTGATTTGGCGAAAAACCTAATCAAGTTGTCAGGATTTTCAATAGAAGAAATAGGAATTAAATTTTCGGGACTTAGACCTGGTGAGAAGATGTACGAAGAACTGCTAAATGCAAATGAGGTCCATCCAGAACAGGTTTTCCCTAAAATTCATATTGGGAAAGCGAATGTCATTAATGCTGATATTTTAAATAGGTTAATAAATGAACTATTAAAAATGTCAGAGTTGGAAATGCATGATACGTTGATTGCCGTGGCTAATAATAAGTATGATGCTACTGCATTATTGACATTAGCAAATTAGAAACTTGATAACCTTCTTTTATCTATTAATGTGTGATAAGGACTGAAAATAATGAAAAAGGTACGTAAAGCGATTATTCCAGCAGCAGGCTTAGGAACGCGTTTCCTGCCTGTTACGAAAGCAATGCCAAAAGAAATGCTGCCCATTGTTGATAAACCAACGATTCAATATATTGTAGAAGAAGCGGTAGCTTCTGGTATCGAAGATATTATTATTGTTACAGGTAAGGGAAAGCGGGCCATTGAAGACCATTTCGATTATGCTCCTGAACTCGAGCAAAACTTAATTGAAAAGGGAAAAACCGACTTACTCGACAAAGTCCGCTATGCCACAAATTTAGCTGATATACATTATATACGGCAGAAAGAGCCAAAAGGTTTAGGGCATGCGGTATGGTGTGCAAGAAATTTTATTGGGAACGAGCCGTTTGCGGTGTTGCTGGGTGATGATATTGTTCAGAGTGAAACGCCTTGCTTGAGACAGCTTATTGATATATATGAAGAAACTCAGTCATCAGTTATTGGGGTTCAGACGGTTCCGGATGATGAGACGCATCGATATGGGATTGTTGAACCTTCGGTTCAAGAAGGGAGAAAATATCAGGTTCATAACTTTGTTGAGAAACCGGCACCAGGAACGGCTCCTTCTAATTTAGCGATTATGGGTAGGTATATTCTTACGCCGGAAATCTTTATGTTCTTAGACCAGCAGGAAGCAGGGGCTGGAGGAGAAATTCAACTAACGGATGCCATTCAAAAATTGAATCAGATTCAACGGGTGTTTGCTTATGATTTTGAAGGGAAACGGTTTGATGTTGGGGAGAAGATTGGGTTTGTGAAGACGACGATTGAAATGGCGTTACAGGATGAAGAGTTAAGAGATGATTTGTATAGTCTTTTAGAGGAATTAACTCATAAAAGTAAGATAGTGCAGTAAGCAAGATCAGCTCCTATTCCGTTATGATGGTGGATGGGGGCTGAGTTAATGAAAGGAAGATAGAACTGTTGCTCTTCGAGCATATTGTTCTTGAGTGCTCTTCCCTCTAGTGGAGTGGAAAGATGTTGCTTTTTTGAGCTCTTTTTTATTAGAAAGTTTTATCATAATAAAGGCAATGGGATCTAGTACGGATGAAGTGATTATTAATGCTCAGGGGGGAAGATGAGTAGTTCGAAGGGTTTTACCTTAGTAGAAGTAATGGTCGTTGTGGCAATTTTGGGGATTCTCGCAGGAATTGCACTTCTTTCTATGCAAGAGGTTATGGAAAAATCAAGGCGGGATGTGTGTAATGTTAACTCTAATGAATTAGAAAGAATGTATGAATCTGAGCTTGCGATTCGTGGGATTGAACATTCAAATGCAGTCTTTGGTCAATATTTGCGAGACTATGGTCAGGAGATTTGTCCTGAGGAAGGGATTATTCGTTATCAGGATGGGGAAGTTCAGTGCAGTTTGCATCCAAAGGTGAAACAAGATGAACAACCTGATCAGGATAGTGGTGTTCCGTATTTGTAGAAGAGTATGCTGCTTTTTTGATTTTTGTGGGTGTTTTAAACCTGGTTGGTTAGCCCTTGGTGATTAAGGTAACTTCTTTTTACACACCGCTTGACATAAGTACTGATTGCTAACCAACTATTTTCTTTTGTTTGAATGGTGGTGGGGAACTGAGTATCGTAGTTAGATTAAGTGCTAGAAACCTTGCGGGATAAGGGTTTGAGGCGTTCTTAGTGAGATTTAGAGATTGATTGAATGGTTTATATAATAGGAAGAAACTCGGATTGGACAGTTAGATAAGAGAATATCTATTTCGTATTCGCTAAGCAGATTGAATAGATATTACGAGGTGGCTATTAGAAGTGGATAAGATTTAGTGGCTTAGTAGTTGGTTAGAGGTAGGTCTTCTAATTAAGTCCTAATCTACTAAAATCCTTTTTAATGATTTAAACAAAATCTAAATAAAGTGAGGAAAATAAAATGATTGATACTGAGTTAAGAAACATTCCATTTTCTCCGCCGGATATTACAGATGCGGAGATTGAAGAAGTAATAAAAGCTATGAAGTCTGGCTGGATTACAACTGGACCTAGAACTAAAGAGTTGGAACAAAGAATTGCTGAATATATAGGAGTAAATAAAGCTGTCTGCTTAAATTCTGCAACTGCAGCTATGGAGCTAACCCTTCGTATTTTAGGTGTTGGACCTGGCGATGAAGTCATTACCTCAGCATACACCTATACTGCATCTGCCTCAGTCATAGATCATGTTGGGGCGAAAATAGTTTTAGTTGATACAGCGCCAGACTCTTTTGAAATGGATTACTCTAAATTAGCGGATGCGATAACAGAAAAGACTAAAGCGATCATACCTGTAGACATCGCAGGAAAGATGTGCGACTACGATACTATATTTGAAATAGTAGAAAGTAAAAAGAATCTGTTCAAGCCAAACAATGAACTTCAGTGGTTATTTAATAGAGTAATTGTTATGACAGATGCTGCTCATGCTTTTGGAGCAGAGAGAGAAGGAATGAAATGTGGGCAAGTTGCGGATTTTACTTGTTTCTCTTTCCATGCTGTAAAGAATTTTACAACGGCTGAAGGTGGAGCAGTTGTATGGCGCAATGATCAAGGTTTAGACGATGAATGGCTTTATAAGCAGTTTATGCTGTATAGCCTTCATGGTCAGTCTAAAGATGCACTTGCTAAAACACAAAAAGGTGCATGGGAATATGATATTGTCTATCCAGCCTATAAGTGCAATATGACCGATATTATGGCCAGTATTGGATTAATCCAGTTAGATAGATATGAAGGTCTACTAGTAAGACGCAGAGAGATTATTGAGATGTATGATAGAGCGCTTCTACCATCAGGCATTCAAAGCTTGCAACATTACGGTGAAGATTTTACTTCTTCAGGCCATCTTTATTTAGTGAGATTACCTGAAATCAGTGAAGAAAAGAGAAATGAAGTTATTATTAAAATGGCTGACGCTGGAGTTGCTTGTAACGTCCACTATAAGCCGCTACCTATGTTTACGGCTTATAAGAATTTAGGATTTAATATTAAGGATTATCCAAATGCTTATAAGCAGTATGTAAATGAAATTACATTACCTTTGCATACTTTGTTGAGTGATGAAGATGTTGAGTATGTGGTTAGGAATTTTATAGTTTCGACTAGGGGGGGTATACATGTATAAAGTTATAATTAAGCGTGGTATAGATATATGCATCGCTCTTATTGGCCTGCCTATACTCTTCCTAATATTGATATTTGTAGCACCTTTTATTTATTTTACAGATAAAGGTCCTATCTTTTACAATGCTAAGCGAATTGGAAAAGATAGTAGGTTATTTAAAATGTATAAATTCCGTTCCATGAAGGTTAATGCACCAGATATAAGACTGGATGATGGTTCTACTTTTAATGGGGAAGATGATCCAAGGGTTACTAAAATAGGGAAGTTCTTAAGAAAAACGTCACTAGATGAGGCACCACAAATTCTAAATATACTAAAAGGGGATATGAGTTTAATAGGTCCTAGGCCAGATCCACCTGATTGGCTCGATAGATATCCTGATGAGGTCCGAGTATTCCTAACCGTTAGACCGGGAATTACTGGTTATAGCCAAGCCTATTTTAGAAACTCCGTTGATGGTGAGACAAAAATGAAAAACGATGTATATTATGCAGTGAATTGTTCCCCATTATTAGACGTTAAGATATTCTTTAAGACTGTAGCTGTTGTACTTAGAAGAGAGAACACATATAAAGATACTTCAATAAACGAAATAACTGTTGATAAAAGAAATTGAGGAAAAGGGGAGAATTTCGGTGCATGAACTAGTTCGGGAATACGGGAGTGAGTTCGACTGGGATTCAAATAATTATTTTATAAATACTAGTAACCAACAATCTTATTTCAATAATATAGATGGTTACCGTAGTGGTAGAGATGTTTTAAAAGCAATAGCTTTTAAGTATAAAGAAAACTATAAACGGGTTATGCTCCCAGCTCTTTGTTGTGAATCCATGGTCAAACCATTTGAAATGTTTGGATATCAGATTGACTTTTTTAAGCTGAATTCAGATATGTCAGCTGACTTTGAAGATGCGAAGGAAAAAATAAAAGAAAATACAATTCTTGTTTTTATGGACTATTTTGGTATAGTCTCGTTTAGTGATTATACCCTAAATTATTTAAAGGAAAAGTTTGGACGAATATTATTCGTTGAAGATAGAACACATGATATTTTTATGAAGAGTAGGCGTAATTTTATACCCGATTATACAATTTGCAGCATACGTAAATGGTTAGCAATTCCAGATGGTGGCCTTTTATTTACTAGATTAAATGAAAAAAGGGTAGAAAAGGAAAATGACACATACTTTAGCGAAATTCGCACACTGGCTTTGAAAGAAAAAAGTGAATATCTCTTAACAGAAGATATTAAATTAAAAACGTCATACAGGGGAAAATTGGCTGAGGCGAATAACTATCTAGATAATGCGGAAAATATAGCTGATATTTCATTAGAATCTAGAAAACTACTGGAACGGATTGAATTTAAAAAAATTAATAGCATAAGAAAAGAAAATGCACAAGTTTTATCGGAACATATAAAAAAAATTAAAGGTGTAAAAAGCTTTCTATCTGATAGAGAGTTGGGAGGACTCTATTACCCGATAATTATTGAAAATAGGGATGGTATTCAAAAAGCTCTTGCAGAGAAAAAAGTATATTGTCCAGTTATTTGGCCAATACCTAAAAAGGCTCAAGGGCAATGTAAAGTGGCAGATTATATTGCTAACCATATGCTTGCTTTACCATGTGATCAACGTTATAGGAAATCTGATATGAGATATATCAGTGATAATTTAGAAAAAATAGTGGAGAGTTGCCTATGAAGAAGATTATGATTTTAGGAGCAAGTATTTTACAGACTCCAGCAATACTAAAAGCAAAAGAAATGGGACTGCAGGTTATAGCTGTCGATATGGATAAAAAAGCTATAGGTTTTAAGGATGCTGATGTAAGTCTTAAAATAAGTACATTAGATATTCCTAAGGTTATGGAAGCAGCAAAACAATATGATATCGATGGAATAATAACGTTAGCAAGTGATATGCCTATTAGAACTGTTGCAAAGGTAGCAAAAGAAATGGGACTTATAGGTATTTCTGAAGATGTGGCTTTTAATTCTACTGACAAATATAGAATGATAAAATGCTTTGAACAATTTAATATACCGATCCCATGGTTCCATAGGATTAGAACATTTGATGAATTTAAACAAACTGTTAATAATCTTGTTCCCCCATATATTATAAAGCCTACGGATAATAGTGGTAGTCGTGGGGTGGCTCTTGTCACCGAAAATTCAGATCCGTTTGATGCATATAATTATAGCAAAGCATCAGCACGCGCAGGAGAGGTCTTAATTGAAGAGTACATGCAAGGGCACGAAGTGTCTGTAGAATGTTTTGTATATGAAAAGGAAATTCACGTATTACAAGTTACAGATAAAATTACTACTGGCCCCCCTCATTTTGTAGAGATGGGGCATAGTCAACCTTCGTTACTACCAACTGAAATGCAAGAAAAGATAAAAAATGTCGCTAAATCTGCTTGTAAAGCAATAGGAATAAGCTATGGTCCTGCTCATGTTGAGATTATAGTTACAAAATCTGGACCTAAGATGATTGAGCTCGGTGCCAGAATGGGTGGGGATTGTATTACTAGTCACCTAGTGCCATTATCAACAGGGATTGATATGGTAGGTGCAACAATTGCTCAAGCTTGTGGAGAAAAGAGTGATTTAGCTCCTAAACACATAAAAGGAAGTGCAATACGATATATAAAGGCAAATAAAGGAAGAATTAAATCAATTACAGGAATTGATAAAGCTATGGCCATTTCAGGGGTTAAGGAAGTAATAATTACAAAATCTTTAGGTGAAAGTTTGTATGGAATTAACTCAAGCACAGACAGAGTAGGATATATAATCTCTCAAGCTGAGAATTCAGATAAAGCAATTGATATATGTAATAAGGCCCTAGAAGAAATAACGATTGAAGTAGATTAAGGGGAATAAATTATGAAAAAGAAAGTGCTAATTCTAACAAATTATATCTATGGTACACTGCGATTTCATAGTGAATTAATTTCTTCCTTATTAGAAGAACATGAAGTGCATATAAGTGCCCCGAAGCATGAATATAATGCCGTTGCAGAAAATATGGGATGTAATATTATTCCGACGGAAATTAACCGAAGGGGTACAAACCCTGTACAGGAGATAAAATTAATAAAAAATTATATTGATATCATAAAAGAGATAGAGCCAGACATTGTTTTGACTTATTCAATTAAATCTAACACGTATGGAAGTATAGCGTGTCGTTTAACATCAACCCCCTATATAAATAATATTAATGGATTAGGTAGTTCCTTTTTGGATAAAGGGTTAATAAAGAAAATTGTAATATTGCTCTATAAAATCGCTTTAAAAAAATCAAGTTGTGTTTTCTTTCAAAATACGTATGGGCTTGAACTATTTAATTCTCTAAAAATCCTGAAAACTAAATATCGTATGGTTCCTGGATCAGGTGTAAATCTACAAAAGTTTCCCTATACTGATTATCAAGATGAAAAAAGTGGAATTAAATTCAACTTTATCGGACGTGTCATGCGAGATAAAGGTATTGAAGAGTATTTAAAAGCAGCTGAATATATAAAAAGTAAATATTCAAATACAGAATTTAGAATTATTGGTTTTATAGAAGAAAGTGAAATAAAGTACAAAGAGATTATTAAAGATTATGAGAAGAAGAGTATTATAAAATATCTAGGTCATAGAACGGACATAGAAAAAATAATAAAGGAATCTCATTGTTTAATCCATCCCTCATATTCAGAAGGAATGGCAAATGTAATCCTTGAAACTGCAGCAATAGGTAGGGCAATTATTGCTTCCAATATTCCAGGATGCCGAGAAGCTGTAGATGAAAATAAAACTGGTTACCTTTTTGAATCGAAAAATGTTTCAAAGCTAACGGAAAAAATAGAGATGTTTCTTAGCTTAAGTGCTACTGAAAGAAAGCAGTTGGGTGTGAATGGGCATAGAAAAATGTCTAACGAATTCGATCGAAATATTGTTGTAGATGCATATTTAGAAGAAATAAAAAGAGTAATATATTAGGAGAGATTATAGTTGAATAAACCTATCCGAGTACTTCAGGTTTTTTCTGGTATGAATCGTGGTGGAGCAGAAACTATGCTCATGAATATATACCGTCATATTGATAGATCTAAAGTGCAATTTGACTTTGTTGTTCATACAAATGATAAGTGTGATTATGATGATGAAATAGAAGCACTAGGTGGTAAGATATACCATATTCCCAGATTTACCGCTAAAACTGCTCTTCATTATTCTAGAATATGGAGAGATTTTTTTGATTCTCATCGAGAATATAAAATTGTACATTCTCATATAAGAAGTACTGCATCTATTATAGTGAAACAGGCTAAGAAATATAATCTTAGTACAATAGTGCATAGTCATAACACTTCTTCCGGAAAAGGTGTAAGTGCAATTATAAAGAATATTTTACAGATCCCAATTAGATGGCAATCAGATTTCTTATTTGCTTGCTCTGATGATGCTGGAAAGTGGCTATTTGGAAAAAATAGTTTAAAAAATGATAACTACTATCTAGTGAAGAATTCTATTGATGCTGGTTCCTATAGATATGATTCTACAAAGAGGACGGCCATTAGGAATGAAATTGGTGTAGAGGGAAAATGGGTACTTGGACATGTAGGGCGTTTTGTAAACCAGAAGAATCACGAATTTTTAATTGACATTTTTTGCGATTTTCATAAAATCGAACCCAATTCAGTTTTGTTGCTTATTGGTAGAGGAGAATTAGAGGGAAAAATCAAGAGTAAAGTTAGTGATTTAAACCTTGATGGTGCAGTAATATTTATGGGTGTTCGGTCTGATATTACAGACCTAATGCTAGCAATGGATGTCTTTGTATTTCCCTCTTTATTTGAAGGATTAGGTATTGTTGCAATTGAAGCACAAGCATCAGGTCTAAAAACTATTGTCTCAGATACAATCCCTAAAGAAGCTAAAGTAACTGAATTGATTGATTTTGTTTCATTAGAAAAATCTGCAGAACAGTGGGCAAATATAATAGTAAATAATTTGAAATATAATAGAGTAGATAAAACTAGCGAACTAAAAGCATCTGGGTATGATATTAAGCAAAATATACAATGGCTACAAGATTTTTATCTCAAGGTGGGGGAAAATAATGGGATTCTCCTCTAGAGTGACAAGAATGATATTTATTTGTAAGTGGCTTAAAAGACATAGGGTACCATTATTACCAAAAATGATAAAAGTAATTATGCGAATAATGTTCTCCTGTGATATTCCAATTGAAGCGGATATACATCACACAGTTCATTTTCCACACAATGCATTAGGTGTAGTGATTCATCGTGGTTGTCTAATTGGGGAAAGCTCTGTTGTGTATCAAAATGTTACATTAGGTGTTAATCTTAATGAGGATTATGATAATATGGCTCCTAAAATAGGCAAAAATGTAATTATTTGCGCTGGGGCAAAAGTTATAGGCAATATAACGATTGAGGATAATTGTATAATTGGAAGTGGTGCTGTAGTTACAAAAAATATCCCTGCTAACAGTGTAGTGGGAGGAGTTCCTGCAAAGGTTATAAAAAAAATTGAAAGGAGTGACAATTAAATTGCAACTTGTTTATGTCCTTGATCACGGTTATTCAAATATAAACGGATACCCGCACACCACTCATGGTAACAAAGCAATGTTAGATCGACTACTAAAGAATTTCGATGAAATTATTATTTTATGCCGAGATAGAAGCTCGTCACTATTAAGTGAATATAAAAAAATTGATAATTCTAATGTCAAGGTAATTGAACTTAAAGATTTTAAATCAATTTCTGAATATATTAAAACATCTTCATATAATAGAAACATCTTAAAAAAATATACTGCATCTGCAGATGTTGTCTTTGGATTGGGGTTTAATGGAAGCTTGGCGATTAAACTGGCTAAAAAGAAGGGGAAGACTTGTGTAGGGTATATTGGGGGATGTGGCTTATTAAGTTATAAAAATACTAATAATATAAAAGAAAAAATAAAGTCAATTATATTTTATTTTAAGCAGAGATCTCTTGCAAAAAAGGCAGATTTTATGCAATATGTGGCACAGTATCTTCATAGAACATATCCAACGCATGGAAGGTCTTTTTTTGCATCTTCAATTAAAATTCCTTTCCCAGATAGGGATACAAAGCAAAACAGATATAAAAAAGAATATTCTTCTGATACTCCAATCAAAATAGGTTTAATTGGATATACTCATACACCTATAAAAGGAATTGATACAGCGATTCGTGCACTATCCAAATTGGAGAATAGATATACTCTCCAGATTGTTGGGCGTGGTGACCATGTGTGGTTAGATAACTTAGCAAAAGAATTTGGTGTATCAGAAAGGGTTGAATTTCTTGGTACTATGCCAGGAGGACAGGCCATTTGGAATTGGCTAGATACTGTTGATATATATATTCAGCCAAGTATTAGTGAGGGTATGCCCCGAGCAACAATAGAGGCAATGTTCAGAGGTTGTCCAGTTATTTCTACAAATGTAGGTGGACTATGTGATATCGTTCCTAGAGAATGGAGAATTGCTCCAGGGGATCATGAGGAGCTCGCACAATTAATCAGAAAAATGGCTTCAAATTATGAAACTCTACATGAAGGTATGTTAAAAAGCTTTAAAACTGCAGAACAATTCTCAGAAAATATATTAGGGGAAAAATATGATGATTTTTGGAGGAGTGTTATTCAAGCTCAAGGATGTGATTAAATAAATATGCTTATACAGGGAAATAGTTTAGTAAGCAATGGAAAAGCTAATATTGATAGGAAATTAAAAATGTTATTTGTATTTGCTTCAATAATAGCACTCTCTCTTTTTCAGTTAATTAATGATAATATACTGTGGAGTATTTATTGTTTTATTTTAATTTGGTTTATTAGTTTAACCTCGATAAAGTTTGATGTACTTCACCCATATGTTTGGTTTATACCGATTTTTACAATTTACTCTATTGGATATCCACTCTATTTAATGGTCAATGATAGTCTTACATTTTTTGATATCCGGGTCTTACAATTAGAATGGTTAGCCTTATGCGTATTTATCCTTGTTGTTGGAAATAAGCAAATTAAATACGACTTTAAAAATCATGTTTTTAATGAGAATTCTATAATTCTAAAATTACTACTCTTTGCATGTGCGATTATGTCGTTAATATATATAATATTGGTGATACAAAGCGGAGTAACGTCTAAAATGGGGGTTGTTTCATCTTCAAACCCCTTAATACTTTTGGGAAATATGTTTGTTAACTTTACTCCAGTACCATTAAGTTATATTATTTTAAATCCCAAGGTTAACAACAAAAATAAGATACTTTTATACTTACTTTTCTTATTATTACAATTACTAAATTTTGCAGTTAATGGTCAAAGAGCTATAATAATAAGCTTTTTATTTTTTGGAGTAATGATTTACAATCTAACAATAAGAAAAATTAATAGAAAAACTTTTTTAATGCTTCTTACTGTAGGGATATTGCTAATTACTATTTTAGCAGACTTTAAAATGGTTTTAATGAGAGGTTACCCAGTATCCTCTAATGATACCGAATTTATAAATAAATTACTTTCTAGTGAGTTTCAAACTAGTTCTCAGAATCTTAATTATTTACTAAGCGTTAAGGATACTTGGGATTATAAATACGGTTCCACACTAATTTATGATATATTAGCGCCGATTGATTTTTTATTACCTGTAGATATAAATAGATTTAGTGCAATTAATTGGTATCAAAGCACCTATTTTGCTCAATCAAATTCTGGACAAGCTTTCACTCTAGTAGGCGAAGGATATATTAATTTTGGAGTTCTTGGTGTAGTAATTTGGTATATTTTAATCGGGTTGCTTGTAAAAGTAATATATTATAAAAGCAGTAATAGTAGAAATTGGTTAATCCTATATTTGTTGTTAATTATTCAAATCATGTATTCAAATCGTGCCGATCTTGCAAATATATTTAGTCCTTTGGTGAAGTATGGTTTATTACCTCTGTGGTTATTTTCTCTTACCCTTAGACAAAAAAAAGCAATATTAAATCATAAAAGGAAAGAAAGAAAGTGAGAACTAAGAATTCAATACTTAACGCTATTGCAGCTTTTTCAGGACAATGTCTCTCAATTATTATAGGATTAATATCTCGAACAGTATTAATAAGTACCCTTGGTGTAACAATTCTTGGTTTAAATGGTTTGTTTACAAATATTATTTCCATGCTTTCCCTAGCAGAATTAGGTATTGGAACAGCAATCGCTTACAACCTCTATAAACCTATAGCAGACAATAATATAAAAGAAGTTAATATGTTATTGAGATTCTATGCGATGATTTATAGAACTATTGGAGTTTTTATATTTTTTATTGGAATAGTAATACTGCCATTTTTAAAGTATTTTACAGAAGGAGTAAGTGAATCTTATGCAATAACAATATTTCTATTATTTGTAATAAATGCAACCATCTCATATTTTTTTTCATATAAGAGAACAATTATATTTGTAAATCAAAAGAATTATATAATAACTTCTGTACACTATTTATTGTTTATAATTTTGAATATAATTCAAATAGTATTACTTATATTATATAAAAACTTTGTATTATATTTATTATTACAAATCTGTTTTACATTATTAGAGAATATATTAATTACGTTAATTGCTAATAAATTATATCCATATATAAAAGTAAAATCACCTTATAAACTGGAAAAGGAAAGAGTCAAAAAACTATTTTTAGATGTAAAAGCTGCATTTTTATTTAAATTCGGAAGGTTATTGATATCGAATGGAGATTTATTAGTTATCTCCACTTTTTTGGGTCTGGCAGCAACTGGTATATATTCAAACTACATCCTATTAATAGGTTCAGTCACAAGTATTCTTACTCAAATATTTAATGCTGTTGCAGCAAGTATAGGCAACTTAAGTGTATTATCAGATAAGAGTAAAAAAAATTCAGTCTTTTTAAAACTTGTTCTATTAAACTCTTGGTTTATAAGTTTAAGTACTGTTTGTATCTTAGTATTAATAAATCCATTTATAAGATTATGGATAGGGGAAAAATTCCTATTAGATACAAATGCTATTATATTATTTTCGCTAGTTTTTTTCCTAAATGGAACACGGCTAATATTAAATACGTTTAGAGATTCTATGGGGCTTTTTCGATATTTAAGATATAGACCAGTATTTGAGGCAATATTAAATATAATACTCTCAATAATTTTGGTTGATTATTTGGGCATAACAGGTGTTTTATTGGGAACGGCTATTAGTTCTTTTGTATTTCTATGGTTTGAGCCCCAAATTATGTATAAGCATATTCTAAACGCTTCAATAAAGGAGTATATAGTTAGGTTTATTTTAACAATCACTTGTACTACCATTTCATCAATCCTATGCTACTTTATAAGTTTGTCTTTTAACTACTCGATATTGGATTTCATATATAGAATTCTATTATGTTTAATAGTACCAAATCTAGTGTTTTTCCTAATTTTTAGGAATATTAAAGAATTCAGTTCTTTAGTAACGATAATTGTAAATGTGTTCGGAAAATTTAAAATTATGATTAAGGAGAGTTTTCATTTATGAATCTATATGAAAAGATTTTAAATAAAGAAGAAAAAATCTCACTTGTGGGATTAGGTTATGTTGGTATGCCAATTGCAGTTGCTTTTGCGAAAAAAATAGATGTGATTGGATTTGATGTTAATAAGGAAAAAATTGAACTATATAAGAATGGTGTTGATCCTACAAAAGAAGTTGGGAATGACATAATCAAAAATACTACTGTTGATTTTACCTCAGATGAAACAAGACTCAGAGAAGCAAAATTTCATATTGTAGCCGTTCCAACGCCTGTAAAAGATGACCATACACCTGATTTAACACCGGTTGAATCTGCTAGCCGTACTTTAGGTAGGAATCTAACCAAAGGTTCGATAGTTGTCTTTGAGTCTACTGTATATCCAGGTGTAACCGAAGATATTTGTGTTCCAATTTTAGAAAAAGAATCAGGGTTAAAATGTGGTGTTGACTTTAAGGTTGGTTATTCACCAGAAAGAATTAACCCTGGTGATAAAGTTCATAGGTTAGAAACGATTGTAAAAGTTGTGTCAGGACAAGATGAAGAAACCTTAGATATTGTAGCAAAAGTATATGAATTAGTTGTTGAAGCTGGTGTTCATAAAGCCGCGAGTATTAAAGTGGCTGAAGCTGCAAAGGTCATTGAGAATTCACAACGTGATATCAATATTGCCTTTATGAATGAGTTATCCATAATATTTAATAAAATGGGAATTGATACAAAAGCGGTTCTTGAGGCAGCAGGGACTAAGTGGAACTTCCTTAATTTTTCTCCTGGGCTAGTTGGTGGTCACTGTATAGGGGTTGACCCATACTACCTAACGTATAAGGCAGAGCAAATGGGTTACCATTCTCAAATCATTCTTTCAGGTAGAAAAATAAATGATGATATGGGTAAATACGTTGCTGAAAGTACAGTAAAGAAAATGATTAAAGCGAATAAACAAATAAACGGTGCGAAAGTAGCAATATTTGGCGTTACGTTTAAGGAGAACTGTCCGGATGTTCGAAATACAAAAGTAGTTGACGTAATCAAAGAATTAGAAGAGTATGGAGTAGACGTTAAAGTTGTAGATCCACAAGCAGACAGAGAAGATCTATGGCGTGAATATAGAATTAATCTTTGTGAAGTAGAAGATATAAAAGAAATGGATGCAGTAATCTTTGCAGTTCCACACGATGAATTTAAATCTATTCAGTTAGAAGATGTAAAAAAGATGTTTGGAACAACTGGCTATGTCAACTTAGAAGTTATGAATGAAGTAGCTGCAACATCTGAGTTTGATATAGATATTGATAGCAAGAATTGTGTATTGGTGGACCTCAAAGGAATGTTTAATAGAAAAGATGCAGAGGATACTGGATTTGTATATTGGAGGTTATAAAAATGGGGTATGAAAATATAAAGTTTCCAGAGGGTAGTAAATTTTTGGTTACTGGCTCAGCGGGTTTTATTGGCTCTAATTTAGTAGAAGCCATACTTAAATTAGGCTATAAAGTTAGAGGGCTTGATAATTTTTCAACTGGAAAAAAAGAGAATGTAGAAGAGTTTTTAGACAATCCTAATTACGAATTTATTGAAGGAGATATTCGTGATCTTGAAACATGTGTAAAAGCTTGTGAGGGAATCGATTATGTATTAAATCAAGCTGCATGGGGGAGCGTTCCAAGAAGTATTGAGATGCCTTTGTTTTATGAAGAGGTAAATATAAAAGGTACTTTAAATATGATGGAAGCAGCAAGGCAAAATAATGTAAAGAAATTTGTCTATGCTTCTAGTTCATCAGTGTATGGTGACGAGCCAAATCTTCCAAAAAAAGAGGGAAGAGAAGGTAATGTATTATCACCTTATGCACTTACCAAAAAAGTAGATGAGGAATATGGAAAACTCTATACACAACTGTATGGTCTTGATACTTATGGTATGCGTTATTTTAATGTATTTGGTAGAAGACAAGATCCTAATGGTGCCTATGCAGCTGTAATTCCAAAGTTCATTAAACAGTTACTTAATGATGAGCAACCAACTATTAATGGTGATGGAAAGCAGAGTAGGGATTTTACCTACATCGAGAATGTAATTGAGGCCAACTTGAAAGCTTGTAATGCATCCCATGAAGCAGCGGGACAGGCCTATAATATAGCTTATGGTGGAAGAGAGTTTTTGATTGATATCTATACCCATTTATTAAATGCCTTAAAAAAAGATATTCAACCAATTTTTGGACCTGATCGCAAAGGAGATATTAAGCATAGTAATGCTGATATCAGTAAAGCGAAAGAATTTCTGGGGTATAATCCCGATTGGAGTTTTGAGCGAGGGATTGGGGCAGCAATTGAGTGGTATAAGGAGAATTTAAAGTAAACTTTTTTCTACGTTTATTGATTAATTGGATTAATTCTAAGAAGAGTTTCTTATTACGCTGATACTTCAAAAGAAAAGCGAGGGCTAGTGGGGTCAGTCCCCCACTCAGCTAAAGTTTAAAGCGTTAAAGTGTGAGGGTTATGCATAGGGCATGGCCCTATTTTTTTGTTCGTGAAATTGTCAAATTTGGTGGTCAGATTAAGAAGGGGATTGGAGGATTTTGTTGAAATATGTATTTTGTTAATTTTGAAAATCGGGTCAGACCCCCACTCAGCTAAAGTTTAAAGCGTTAAAGTATTAGGGTTATGCATAGGGCATGGCCCTATTTTTGTTCGTGAAATTGTCAAATTTGGCGGTCAGATTGGGGAGGGGATTGGGGGATTTTGTTGAATTATGTATTTTGTCAATTTATATTACAAGAAAGAGGTGTGATGTCAGTTGTCGAGAGATCACCGAATTTGGTTTCCCGGAGCCAGGTATCATATTACAAACCGGGGAAATCGGAGGGCTTCTATTTTTTATGATGATTTTGACCGTGAGGAGTACTTAAAGATTTTTAGAAGAATCCCGCAAATATTTTCCTTTTCATCTCCACGCCTACTGTCTTATGACCAATCACATTCATCTTCAAATCGAAACGATTAACCATCATCCCAAAGATTTTATGAAAATGCTAAATTCCCGCTATGCTATGTATTTTAATAAACGTCATCATCTGGTTGGCCATGTTTTTCAGGGGAGGTATGGTGCGGAATTGATTGATACTGCAGAATATTTACTTGAAGTTAGCAGATATATTCATTTGAATCCTGTCGAAGCAAACATGGTCAAGTTCCCTGATGATTACCGCTGGAGCAGCTATAATGCTTATGTTACGGAAATCGAAGATCCTCACGTTACCACCACGAAAATACTATCACATTTTTCGAATCCGCAGAAAGAGCACTACCGCCGTTTTGTTGAAGGAGCGCATCCTTTCTTCCAAACTAAATCCCAGTAAACATGAGTTATCTATAGGAAATCAAATAAAGCAGGGAGTTAATCTTTTATGACAGTAAAAGCATATAGTATTGGATTAAAGGGTCTTGAAGGATATCTGGTGCAAGCAGAAGTAAGAATTAAGCCGGGGACGGAATCAATGGTAATTGTCGGGCTTCCGGATCAATCCGTAAAAGAGTCAAGGGAACGGGTCGTTGCCGCACTTGGCCATTTTGATGTAGATTTTGCGGACCAAAAGATTATCGTTAATCTTTCACCAGCTGAACAAAAGAAAAATGGTCCACTGTTTGATTTGGCAATCGCCATTGCTACTTTAAAAGAGCTAAATATGATAAAGGCGGCAATTCCGAAGGATGCAGGGTTTATTGGTGCCTTGTCCCTAGATGGAACGGTAGTAAAAGCAGAGGGCATGCTGCCGGCATTAATTTCTGCAAAAGGGCTCGGCCTGAAGAAAATTTATCTGCCATACGATCCGTCAATTCCGATTCAAATGTTAAAAGATTTGGACTGTATTGTTGTCCAGCATATCGAAGACGTGGTCCAGCACCTAGAAGGGCAAGAATTGCTACCGATTGTTCCCCATTTACCTTCAAATCATATACCGATTCTTTCTGATGTACAACAAAGGGATTTTCGCTACGTCATTGGTCATGAACAGGCGAAAAGGGCGCTTGAAATTGCTGCTGCTGGTGAACATAATGTGCTTATGAGCGGCCCTCCCGGTTGTGGGAAAAGCCTGCTTGCAGAAACCTTTCCTTCGATATTGCCAGCTTTGACAGACCAAGCCCAATTAGAAGTCATGAGTTTATATCAATTAGCAGGGGAAAGGATTGACACGAATCAACATCCACCCTATAGGCACCCGCACCACTCCGCATCCTCAGTTGCGATTATTGGCGGCGGCTCGACTCCAAGACCAGGGGAAATTTCACTTGCTCATAGAGGGGTATTGTTTCTTGATGAAATAGCGGAGTTCACAAAGAAGACGTTGGACATGCTTCGTCAGCCGCTTGAAACTGGCCATGTGACCATCAGCAGAGCACATTCGGGCGGTAACCTATCCATCTACTTTTATCCTTATTGGTGCGATGAACCCATGTCCATGTGGTTATCTTGGATCAAATAGCCACTATTGTACATGCTCCCCAAGGCAAATTCAAAGCTATCAAAACCGTTTATCAGGCCCGGTGAACGACCGAATTGATATCTTGTTATCATTAACATCCGTAAATCTTGATCAGCCAACCCAAATCCGAGAATCTTCTATTGAAATTAGGAAGCGCGTTGAAAAGGCTCGGCAATTGCAGTATCAACGTTACCAAAAGGAAATAACCAACGCCAAAGTGCCATTTGATGTCATCGCGGAAAAAAGTCCGTTAACCAATGAGCAGAGTAGGATGCTTACGAACATCACAGCTAAACAAAATTGGAGCAACCGAGTGCAAATCAAAATCATCCGGCTTGCAAGAACCATCTCGGATCTGGCTGGGGAAAACAACATTACCGACTCCGCCCTTTGGGAAGCCATGACACTAAGAAGATGGGGATATCATAAACAGCAAGCAGTTGCGAGGGAAACATAGAAAATATGCCTGGATTTTTCAAACTTTACTCATATTGTATTGTTTAGAGTCCCGAAAGGGACTCATCACGCTTATTATTGAAATTTATTACCAGCTGACCCATGTAACCCAGCACCACACTAATCAATGATTTCGATTTTAATCTTGAATCCTTCATATGCCATAAGGTACTCAAATCCCCCAGTTATAATTTCCATCTGCCATTTTTATTAAAGGAAGCTCCCTTGACATAGTTTTTGCCACTGATTGACAAAAAGTGTACCAAAGAGTGACAGGTTGTTTACCACTTCAAAAATTCTGGTGATAAAAGATAAAAAACATAGTTTTGAGAAACAAAAATATTATAGTTGTTTTACAAATTTGATTGATTTTCAATAAGAACAGTCTTCCGCAAACGGCCAGATTGTGGAAGAAAAGTTCAAGAAATTTATTGGTAATTCATTTAAAGGTTGTTTGGGATTAATTGGACTGAACCGTACCATAAGTAAATGAGGTTTTTATTTATTGTGTAGGTAAGTATTATTTCTGTTTTGCCTTCTAAACTTGATATAATAATTATATCAAGTTAGGAGGTGTATTTAGTGGATATTAAAGAAGTAATACTACAGGGAGAAACTAAATATGTAGAGTTTAAAAGTTGGGTTAAAGCAAATAAGAAAGAGCTATTGAACATCATAACAAATGAAGCGGTAGGTTTTGCCAATACAGACGGTGGAATTATATTAGTCGGTGTCGAGGACAACGGCGAAGTAACCGGATGCACTGATTACGATGAACAGAATATTATTGAGAGCATATATGACAAGACTATACCAAAGCTGTTTACCGATATTGAGGTAATTAGAATTGATGCTAAGGATATTTTAATAATAACAATTCAAAAGTCTCCTGAAATTGTAGCTACTTCAAAGGGGGTTGTATTTAAGAGATTAGGGAAAAATACAAAGCCATTTTATCCATCAGAATATACATCAAACAATATAAAAGGATATAAAGGCGACTACTCCGCTAAAATTATTGAGCCTTCTTCTAAAAATGATATTGACTTTACTGAAGTGGAACGATTAAAGCTAAAAATACAATCCCGTGACAAGGACTCTACTTTATACCAATCAGATAATATTACGTTTCTAAAGGATTTACGATTGATAGATGTTGTAGGTGAAGATATTCACTTAACAGTAGCAGGATTATTGTTTATCGGAACTAAAGAAGCAATTGCCAAGTATATGCCACAAGCAGAAATAATTTTACTTACATATAATGATGGGCATACCGAATATAGTAAGCGACTTGAGTTAAAAATGCCTTTGATTCAATCCGTAGATAGAATTCAGCAGTTTTTTGAAGATAGAAATGGAATAAGGAATATTCAAATGGGGCTATTTAAATTAGAAGTTCAAGACTACCCTATTAATGTTTTTCAAGAAGCGCTACTTAATGCTATCTCACATCGGGATTATGAAAGTAATTCTTCAATATTTGTTAAATTTTATCCTAATGAAATAATTATTGAAAATCCTGGCTCATTTCCAACTGGGGTTGATAGTACAAATATTATTACGCATCCTTCCTCACCGAGAAATAAATTGATTGCTGAAACACTTCAAAAACTAAAATATGTACAACGTTCTGGGCAAGGTGTAGATATCATATTTAAGGATATGCTTTCTTTAGGAAAATCAGCTCCAGAATATAATTTGTATTCTGAAGCAGTAAGTTTAACTTTAAGAAGCAGTTTGGAGGACATAGAATTTCTGAAGTTTATTACTAAAGAGGAAGAAAATAATGGCGAATTTTCAGTTTCAGAAATCTGTATTTTAAAATACGTTAAATCTAATAAAACCATTACGCTAGGAAAGGCTGCCGAGGTGGCACAAATTACAACTCAATCGGCGGTTAATGTTTTAACCAAGCTTTGTCAAAAAAGAAATATTCTGCAAAGGGAAGCAAGAAATAAATATATGTTTACTCATCGAGTATACGAAGGTTTAGATGATAATATTGAATACACAAAAGATAAGGATTTTGATGAAATACAAGCTAAAACAATGATTATTGATTATTTGAATAAAAATGGTTTGATTACTCGCTCCGACGTGGAAAGATTATGTGGATTTTCATCTACAAGTAGTAAACGTATTTTACAGCGTTTAAGGGATGAGGAAATTATTGTTTTAGAAGGAAGAGCAAGAGCAAGTTATTATAAGTTGAAATAATATGGACCAATAAGTGGATTAATACCACAAGATTTGGACCGATTCTGGACCGATAAATTAGGGTTTGGACCGATTCTGGACCGATAAATTAAAGTTTGGACTGATTCCGGACCAATAATGGACTGATACAATAAAGTTTGAACCGATTCTAAAAACAATTTCAGATGATTACCAGATTGCAGAAAACCATAGCTGCGTAAGGAAGTTATAACGTTTAATTAAAACCTCATTTAGATACGTGACGGTGAACCGTATCACAAATAGTGGTAAAACAGAAAGCAGATAATGTTCTTAATAAAGAGTGGCTAGAGAAGATATAGAAAAAAGACAGGGTAACCTGTCTCAGGCTGTCGACAAATCCGAAAAACTTCGGGTTTGCCGGCAGTCTTTTTTGTATAATTAAGGTATCGAGATTTTTATGGGGTGAATGAAATGCAAAAATACACAGATGAATCGTGACCAGATAGAAATGATAGTGCGACAGCCAATGGAAAGCGGACGTATTACTATCAATCGGGCCAAACAATCTGTCACCTATCCAGCTAACTTTGTTCTAATTTCTGCTCAAACCCATGTCCTTGTGGATACCAGGGCTCTTCCCGTCATTACTGCGTATGTACTCTAATTGTGCTTTTTGTTTTATGACAAATCACTATCACCTACTTTTGAAAACGGAAGTGGTATCTATTTCTAAAATCATGGGGATCTTTAATAAACGCTATACTGATTATTTTAATGGACGATACCGCCATGTAGGACATGTTTTTCAACAGCGATTTAATAGTTCCCCTGTTCCATATCCACAGGATCTTCTCCAAGTAAGTAAATATATCCACCGCAATCCAATCAGCACCAAGAAGCCAATGGTAGTCCGGATGGAATACTACCCTTACAGCAGCTACAAATTTTACAAAAATGTCAAACTATTACCCTTACCATTTCTGAACCTCCATGACCTGCCAAAGAGCTTTATCCTGCAAACTCAGAAAACGATTGAATATTATTGCGAGTTTGTTGAGGAGGAACAATATTACTAAACAAGCTGTTAATTGGAGATTTTCTGGAAGGTGCCTGTCACTCAATGTCATTTTTTAAAACAATCCTTCCCAATTATAAATTTAGTATGGCGAATAATTATTTACTTATGTACTTTAGTCAGTTTCCTTTAACTTCCACTATAAAGGAAAAAACTTTTGAAAAGACTAGTGTATGAAAACAGCTCTAAACGCTTCAAAACGAGGATGTAAATCAAGGATAATGAAGAATTTGGCCACAAAAGTCTGAATTAATAATTGCGTACTAACACAGTTTTATAAAAGGAGATGGCTAAACATGAAAAGTAAGAACAGGAATAGAAATACTGAGCCTTTTATCGCTCCGGGAATGGATGACAGCGAAGAGCTGGAGCAGGATGCTACCAAAGCTGAGATTGAAAAAGGCGAATATACACGTGTGACTACACTTTCATTTGACGAAGTAGATCCAAGTTGAGAATGATAAGTGCCCAAGCATACTTATAATTATGGAGGAATAATGAATGACTGAGCGAAATCAATCTGCCATTGATCAGGGGCGTAACAAAACAACAATGGCGTTGAAGCAGCAGGAGATGCAACAAAAAATGCAATGGATGCTGTTGAAGATGCTGGAAAAGCTATAGTGGACAGTATTTCGGACGTAATTAAAGATGTTACAGCAAGATGATTGTTATATGTCTATATAGTAATAATTAAGCAAAGTAGAACGAAGAATTGGTTTGAGCGCAATCCACTGTCACCACCCGAATAATCTTGTTTCACAGGTTTGTTCCAAACTAGAGACTGGGTGGTTTGTTTACCATGTAAATGTTGAATATTACTGCCCGAACCACTACAACCCGGAAACAGATTACGTGCAATTTGGGCCGAATATGAACTAATAAACCAGTTTTACTGGAACACTCATTTCTCTTTCTTATATCCAAAAATCATCAACATCTAAATCTTTGTAATGTTCCACAAACTGGCTATAGTGTTTAAGAATAAATTTCTCGGCTTCTTCTTTACTTGTAAAACATTCACAACTCCATAATCGAAATAAGATGCTCTTGCCCCAAACAAGATAAACTTTAATAAGTACACCTCATTTAAAACTTGAATCCAAGGTTGTTGTTATAAACCCCTTAAAGACAATAAAAGAAAATTTTAATCATTAATTTTATCCATCCAAAGAAAGAAATCCATAAAGGTATGCTCAAAAATGTACCTATCAAAAAACCCCTAAAAAAATATCCATTTTGATTAGATAACAAAATACACACCGTCCTTAAATAAGAACATAATATTAATTATTCGTTCTTAATTAAGGAATACCTTTATTTTTATACTTCTTTGTGATTTCTTCCGAATATGCATTAAGTTGAATTACTTTTAATGATGTTATAGATAAATTCCGGTGCCTGTCACCACCCGAAATCGCCCGAATTTTGTCGAAGATTGATAGATTTATTTGTGTGAGTAGAGTGATAAAATAGAGTTGCAGCTGAATATTGTTAGGGTGGATTGGTTGTCGATCTTCTTTTCCTGCATTTATTGGGGAAGGGAGGTGATAATCATGGAAACTGTTCTTGAATTCATTCGTGAAATTCTGAAGGGAATCGTGCGGGAATTTACGGCGCATTTCTTTCGGAAAAACTTCCTAGAAAACAAGACACCACCCTCGCGCCGTCGCAAGCAAAAGGGTGGTTCGCAAAAAGAATAGACACTGACAACCACCACCCTGACGGTAGCAGTTGCAGGGAGAAGTGTTAGCAGCACTTCTCTTTTTTATTATATATCTATTATAGACAAAAATATTCCCATTTGGAAGGACGAAAGCAGAACTTTCGGTGCCTGACACCGCCCGATAAATATTTAATATTTGTCGGAGTTTGTGGTTTGGTGTTTGTTTTTTAAAAAGACTTTTTGTTGTTTTATCAAATTATGAAGGATTAGCAAAGTTTTTGTAGAAATATTTAAGAGAATTTCCAGTTCAAGCCAATGTATGTTTTTTACTCTTCTATTTCCACCGTTGATTCAATATTTCCTCATAAATCTTTTAATATTCCTAGTTTACTGTTTAAGTTATATCCTATTATTTATATAAGCTTTTTAGGAGGTTTTTTTATGACTGTTAAAGTATCGAGCATAGGTTTAAAAGGGCTCGAGGGCTATCTTGTTCAGGTGGAGGTGCGGATAACACCTGGTACGGAGTCGATGGTCATTGTTGGCTTGCCGGATGCATCTGTAAAGGAATCGAGAGAACGGGTAATCGCCGCACTGAGTCATTTTGATATGGATATCACTGACCAGAAGGTGGTGGTAAATCTATCTCCGGCTGAAGAGAAGAAAAATGGGCCACTTTTTGATTTGTCTATCGCGATTGCAGCTTTAAAGGAATTGAATGTAATTAAAGGAGTAATACCGATTGAAACGGCCTTTATCGGTGTCTTGTTCCTGGATGGAACCATTGTAAAAGCGGAGGGGATGTTGCCAGCTTTGGTATCAGCGAAAGCATTAGGGCTAAAACGGGTATATTTTCCCTATGATCCTGCTATACCCGTTCATATGCTGCAGGGCTTGGAATGTATTGTTGTTAGCATATTGAAGAAGCCGTAAATCACCTAGAAGGGCAAGAAAGTTTTTCTCTCCTTCCCAAACTAGCGCCGCACAGCCAAGAACCACTTTTTCCAAACCCGCCACAGAAAGATTTCTGTCATGTCATTGGCCATGAGCAAGCGAAACGAGCGTTAGAAATAGCTGCTGCCGGCGAACATAATGTGCTAATGAGCGGTCCTCCCGGCTGTGGAAAAAGCTTGCTGGCTGAGTCTTTCCCTTCCATTCTTCCTGCCCTTACCAATCAAGCCCAGCTGGAAGTCCTCAGTCTTTATCAGCTTGCAGGAGAGAGAAAGATATTTCATCAAACAGTCCCATTCAGATATCCACACCACTCTGCCTCATCCGTTGCCATTATTGGCGGCGGTTCGACTCCCCGGCCTGGAGGAATTTCCCTTGCACATCACGGAGTTTTATTTTTAGATGAGATGGAAGAGTTTCCTAAAAAGACACTTGATATGTTGAGGCAGCCACTTGAGACAGGAAAGGTGACAATCAGCAGAGCCCATTCCACCGTTACCTATCCGTCTTCGTTTCTATTAATTGGTGCTATGAATCCCTGTCCTTGTGGGTATCTGGGTTCCAACAGCCATTACTGCACCTGTACTGATAAACAAATACAAAGCTATCGAAATCGCCTATCTGGGCCGGTCTATGATCGGATTGATATACTATTGACTTTGCAGTCTGTAAATCTAGATCAGAAGGCAGGACTTCAGGAAACATCCGAGAAAATTCGAATGCGGGTCGAACAAGCCCGTACACTTCAATATAATCGCTATAAAATGGAAATGTCGAATGCAAAAGTCCCATTTGAAATTCTAATGGAAACAAGTCCGTTAACAAACGAGCAGCAAAAAACGTTGACAAACGTTGCTGTGAAGCAAAATTGGAGCAATCGAGTTCAAATCAAAATTATCCGTTTGGCCCGTACGATATCAGACCTTAAAGAGGAGGATGTTATTAGTGATTCAGCTATCTGGGAAGCGATGACTTTAAGACGATGGAGTTTGAACAAATCATATGCAATTGCGAGGGAAACGTAAATGTCACGGGAGAAAAGAATTTGGTTACCAAACCACTTTTACCACATTGTCTGTAGAGGCAACCGTCGCGACCCGTTGTTCCGTAATGCCTCCGATTTTGAAGCCTTTTTCCACATCCTCAGGCAACTCCATGAAAAGATTCCCTTCGAAATCGCCTCATATTGTTTGATGACCAACCATTATCATTTACAAATGCGCTCAAAAGAAATTCCGTTTTCAAGATTGATGGCACTCATTAATAAGAGGTACGCCAATTACTATAATACAAAATATCACTTAACCGGCCATGTTTATGAAAAACGCTATTTTGATCAAATGATTGACGATGAGGAAGGGGTGTTGGAGGTCAGCCGATACATTCATTTAAATCCGGTAGAAGCCAGGATGGTCAGAAGGCCGGAATTTTATCCGTGGAGCAGCTTTCATTTATTTATGTACCATAACTCCCAACCGCCAAGTTTTATGAATATGGATAGTTTATTAAACTATTACGAAGGAACAATGGAGCAAAAGCGGGAGAAGTATTGTCTTAGTTTGTTTGCAAGACAGTGACGGGTACATGCAAGTAAACTTTCCAGTTGATTATAGTCCTGTATTGAATCCTATGGTGTATTAAAGAAAACAGCAATCATGATAAAATATAGTCAAAAATGGTGGTGGATGTATGATTTTGTGTGAACGATGTGAAAGTAATGAAGTAAAAATTCATTTAGCGATGGAGCCCGCTACTCTGCATTTATGTAATGATTGTTATAACCAAATGATGGCGGAGGAGCTTGAAGTAGACTTAGATGAGTTGATAGAAACTTTCTCACTGAAGGATGGTCAAGGTGTCATTCGTACCTTTCATGTGGACCGACGATTACATCCAATAGGAATTTATTTGGAAGCCTCGGAAAACATAGAATTTGGTTATAAGTTTGCTGTACATGGTGAATTAAATTGTAACCAACCAGAACTGCTTAACAAATTAATAGAAAAGGTACGAAAAGGGATCAGAGAGCAGCACGTTAAAGCAGGCGTTTTTCCTAATGGACAGGCATACAATACCGTGATCAATGATCAACTCAAAGGTCTTATAGAGCATGATGAAACTTCTGAAGGAACCCCACTAGTGATTATTGATGGGAAGCCCTTTTCATGGGAAGAGGTCGGCAAGATGATTATGTCGTACGAAGGCTTTCAGATAAAAATAGAGATGTGTGATATGACGGATGAGTTGGAGTAAGGTGAGGGAAAAAAATCCCCCTCCTTTATTAATAAAAAAGGTGGGGATTTTTAATTGACAAAGACTGTTGAGTTTTGTTTTTCAAAAACTTTACATTCTACTTGACGGTACATTTCTCTTAGGTGTCACTGAATTTGGCAGGGCTGTCACTTTTTCATGGCTGTAACCTTTGTCAAACCCAAATAGGGCAAATGACTGCGATTTTCCGAATCCATCATTTCAATTTTTATCAGTTAATCACGTAATATTCTCATCAAATCGTAGTTACGGTACTTCTTATTCCTTTTAACTTCAGGATCAGAAAATAATAATTTTTTTTCGGCTAATGAATTTAATGCGTTCCTTGCGGTATTGGGTGATAATCCAAGTTTGTTTCTTACCATGACCGTATTTGTAAAAGGATCGGAAAATGTATATAGCCATACTTTTTTTTCAGATTCCGTTTCACATTGGGTTAATCCATGTTTTGCCAGTTGTTCGGCATCATCCAATTTACGATGGATTCGTTCCGCCATCCGGTTACATGCATGTAAGAAAAACAAAATCCAATCTCCCCACTGAGGATTCTTTCCTCTTACACCATTTAACATATCGTAGTAGCGAGGCCGCTCCTTCTCAAGTTCTTCGCTTACAAAGAAAAAGGGTTGGGTAATAATCTTGGACTGAACTAAGTTTAAAACTATTAAAATTCTGCCTAAACGTCCATTACCATCTAAGAATGGATGAATTGACTCAAATTGAGCATGTATAATAGCTGTTTTTATTAAAGCATCGGCATTCTCTGTAAAAATATAATCGTCCTTCTTTAAATGACTAACGGGTAATGGTTCATTATAAGGATGCCGATTAATAAAATACTCAAGATTTTGCATGTATTCATCAATTTTGTCCGCAGATATTGGAATATAGGATGCATCTTCCATACGGTTAGAAGGGCCAATGAAATTTTGTATTTTTCGAAATTGACCAGCAGCTTGTGTAGATCCTCTTGCCCCGACCATTAACATCTCGTGAAGTTCTTTTATTAATCTTGAGGATATCGGATATCCATTCCTAATTCGCTCAAACCCATCCATTAGGGCCTGATGGTAGTTTTGAACTTCGATAATTTCCCAACGGGGGTTTTTATCATTCTTCTCTTCAACCATATCAGTAAATGTCACCTGGGTTCCTTCGATCCTTGTTGATTCTACAGATTCACTTAATGAAAGTATTTGAACCAGCGCTTGGCTAACGACAGAATGACGAAACTTTTCTTCTAAACGGCCAAGTTTATTGTTAACCTTTGCAAGCAACTCCATAATTTTTAAGGCATCAGTAGTATTGACACCTATTGGAAGTTTGGAAATTCCTTGTTTGACCATTTTTAACTCCCCCTTTTTAAATTATTAATTTAATTTAAATACAATTGGAATATTAGCGCAAAAATATAAAAAAAATGATTTAATTTATTAACATTATATCCTACATTTAATGTTTTAGACACAACTAGTTTTATATAAATGTGAAAGTGAATTAAAAAATAGAAATAATGAAATGAAAGATGATTTGGACTAGATGAGGGAGGAGGGGGATAGAACAACTCAAGATTCATTATGATTCTTATTAAAAGCTTGAGTCCTAAGAATTCCTCACTCCTCTGCTGTCAAAATCAATAAAGATCCAATTGAAGCAAAGGTTCAGACAGATACTAAACAAACGTTTAGGTAAATGACAAAATTTTTTGCGGGATTGGGAGTAAAAGTCTATTAAATCAGTAGTTTTTTAGTTTTTAACCAAACGTTTGAGTGGGAAAAGTAGAGTTGAGTTAGATGGAAATTTAGCAGATTTCCGAGTTTGTGATAAACATGCCGGAAATGAACCACAATAATATGGCAAAATTCATCAAATTTTTCACAAGAATAGGGCCAGAAACGTTGATTTATCAACATCTAAGGGTAATCCAATCAAACGTTTGTCTGACCGACAAGCATTTTGGTGTTAGACGAAGAAGAAATCCGCCAGCAGCAAGGCTTTCAATCGGTTTACACAAACGTTTGATTAGGTTGCACAGGAGCAACATTTTGTTGAAATCAATCGAACAATCACTGTTGTGAACGATAACTTCCTATTAAGATTGTGGAGTATGTGGCGGTTCTCTTGTGATGAAACAAGAAAATCGCCACTATGTCACGGGGCTAATCTGAATCATCCTCTTCAGAAGTGTTATAATCCTCTAATGCTTCACGGACCTCTCTGACAAACTCATCAGGCTGAATTTCCAGCACTCTTGAGATTTTAAAGACTGTATCCAGAGAAGGTGACTTTTCATTCCTTTCGAGATCCCCAATATAGGAGCGATCCAAACCGGATTCAAATGCAAGTGTTTCTTGTGATAGCCTTTTGGCTTTGCGCCGTCGTCTTAATACTTCACCTATGTAAATGGCCAAGGAAATTCTCC
Organism: Neobacillus sp. PVCKKU3; assembly: GCF_058323225.1. Classification (NCBI taxonomy): domain Bacteria; kingdom Bacillati; phylum Bacillota; class Bacilli; order Caryophanales; family Bacillaceae; genus Neobacillus; species Neobacillus sp. PVCKKU3. The sequence goes on along the minus strand of NZ_JBLVQN010000019.1, from coordinate 47,414 downwards.
TTTTTAAGACCATTAGATAATTAGATGAAATATCACTCTACAGGCTACAGTCCGCATTTGGACGTTGTTCGAAAAAATAATTGAAAAAGAGATGCGAGGGGGCTATTTTTCCTGTCCCACGGCATCATGATTACCAAATTTGTCACAATGATAATGACCTTGTTTGTTTAATTGTATTTGGTGGAAAGGAGGGGAATCCCGCAAGGGATGAATGCGGGACACTAACCCCTCTTTTTCTGCTGGCATCATGAATCGTGTGGCTGTTCGGATTTCTTGCGGAGACACTCGGTCATGAATGTCAAACATTGTACAGGACAAGCCAGGTTCACGCCGCCACCCTGAGTTCCTTATTAAAAAAAGCCCTTCGCTCTTCGATCTTTGTCCTTCGTTATGTTTCCAAATGGGTGAACAGCCCATATTCCTTGTGGAAGGCGAGTTCGATAGTGCCAGTGGGGCCATTGCGGTGCTTGGCGAGTATGATTTCGATTTTGTTCCGGTACGGTGAGTCTTTGGTGTAGTAATCATCGCGATATAGGAAGGCAATCAGGTCGGCATCCTGCTCGATTTGCCCGCTTTCGCGCAGATCGGAAAGAACCGGATGCTTGTCGTGGCGGCTTTCGACGCCTCGGCTCAGCTGGGACAGGGCGAGAACGGTCACGTTCAGTTCCCGCGCCATGGTTTTCAGGGCTCTTGAGATTTCGTTGATTTCAGCTTGGCGGTTTTGCCGGAAGCTGCGGTCGCCTTCAATCAGTTGAAGGTAATCAATCACGACGAGGATGCGCTGTTCTTGGCCGTATTCCCGCCGCGCTTTGCGAACCTTTGACCAAATATAAGGCATGTCCATCCCAGCTTTGTCAAAAATATGGAGATTCAGTTTGGACAGCATGCCGAGGGTATCGGTAAAATGCTGCCAGTCTTCCTCTTGAAATTCCTGCTTTGGGTTCTTCATTTTCCGGCTGTCAATCAAACCAGTGAATCCGGCCATCCGCTTCAACAGCTGCTTTTTGGACATCTCGAGGGAAAAAATCAGGCTGATGTCCTGTTTGGCCGCATGGTGGGCCACATTCAAGGCGAAGGCTGTTTTCCCCATACTCGGGCGGGCGCCAATGATGATCAGGTCGGATTCCTGGAAGCCGCCGGTGAGCATGTCTAGATTGGGAAAGCCGGAAGGGATGCCGACAATCTCGCCCCAATCCTTTTCACAATCCATGAACAAATCGACCAAGGACGGGGTAATGCTGCCTGTATCTTCGTCTGTGAGATGGTCATCAATTGCCATTAGCTCTTGAATCCCATTATGGATGGTCTTTCGGATGTCTTTGCCGTTTGCCTGTTCGATGAGGCGGGAGGCAATTTGAATCGTCTTTCTTTTTTGCGCATATTCTTTGACCGTTTGCTCATAAAAGTGAAAGTTTGCGGTGGTAGGCACGCTCCCGGACAGTCGATTCAAATAGCTAATTCCGCCAATCCACTGCAGGCGGTCAGTGCCAAGCTCATCAATCAGAGAAATATAGTCAACCGGCTTTCCCTTTTCATCAAGACTACGCATCGCCGAATAAAGCCTCCTCAGCTGCGGAAAATAAAGCTGCTCCGGAAGAATCGTCGTCTCCTTCACCAGCCCATTATCCATAAAAAGCGCCCCAACAAAAGCCTCCTCCGCCTCCTGACTGAAACATGACGGTTCTTGTGTTTGTGTTTGATTAATCATAATCGTGCCTCCTATCGGTGATGCATGGGGACGGTTCTCGTGCATCACTATTTCGTAGTAGTGACGAACTGACTGGGGCTGCTCCCGAGTTGAGATTTGCGCGCCCGTCATGATTTTTTGATAAAGGGGGACGGTGACATGCCCGTTCCGACAGGGACTTTGAAGTCTGCTGACCCACTACCTCTGAATTCCCAGAATGGCCCTCATGCTGGCCAGTTCCCGCTGGATCACTTCTTCACTCGCCAGCTTTTGCCTGGTGGATATGATGAATCTGGTCTCCATAGCATTAGGGACGGTCATGGCGACGGACGATTTTGGCAATAGGTCGGCGATTTTGGGCGGGTAGGGTGATTCTTTTACGAACGAAAACAGTCTTTCCTGCACGATGCTGTGTTCATAGCTTTTGAGCACTTCATGCCACAGGTTCACCTTTTCCTGATTGACGATAAATTGGTCGTAGAAAGTGTTGATTGCCTTTAATAGCTCAAACGTCTCACGCTTCATCATCTAAATCGAAGTCCTCCTCGCTAAGGGTCTGTTTGATGCTGGTTTGGCCCCTTCGTTTTTCGAAGAGGGGATTCGCTTGCAGCTTTTGGTTGAGATAGGATTCAAATTTGGTTCCAAACAATGTTTCCGGTCTCAGGTATGTACTCATATGTGGATCATCGAGCCATTGTGAGGTCTTTAAGTCGATGACTTTCTTAAAGTCCTCCACGGTAAAGCCTTCTCGTAATCTTGCTTGAATCAGCTGGTTTGTTTTCTTTGTTCCTGATTTGTAGTTGGCACCGGTTTTGGTGTTGAGGTAGTCGACGATGTCGACAATAGGTTTTTTCTCTGTTTTAGTCTCTGTCGTAATCTCTGGTATTGCTTGGGTCAGACTGGCTTCTTCGATGGTCCAGTCTGACTCTTCCGATGGGTCATTTTGGTCCGACGATTGGCCAGAAGCTGCGAGGGGGTCAGCCTGCAACGTTGGTTGGCCGGATGTTGCAAAGAGTTCAGCTTGAACCTGTGATGGGACGGATATCGGCATGGAGTCCGCTTGAACCTGTGTTGACCGGTTTGTGTCGCTGGATGCTAGGCCTTCCTCGAGCGATTCCAGTCGTTGATAGTCGATTGTGTACCATTTGGTTTTATCCATTTTTAGCTTATTCCAATTGGCCGAGATCAGGAAACCCTGTTCTTCTAGCGACCGAATGATGCGTTTGAGAGTAGTGGTTGACCAGAAAGGCATTTGTTTCTGCCACTCTTTATAGGAATTGTAGATCCATTTGCGCCCCTCAATCACATGGGAACTAGTCTGGAGCCAATAGTGAATCTGCTGGAGCACGATGGATTCGTTCAGACCCATTTTGACAGCGAGGGAAGGGATGATCATGATGGGCGCTTCGTTAATCAATAATTTCGTCATAGATTTTTTCCTCCTGTGTGGTGTGAACCAAATCTTTGGTCACAAGGACAACCCCCGTGTTTCAGGCCGAATTTTGAGGCAGAAGAACCGTCCCCGTGCATCACACCTGAGTGCTCTTCTATTTTTCTTAGTAATTCTGAAGGCATCAGTTCGAGTCCTTTTGCTAGGGCACAGATGGTATTAAAGCCTGGTTTTTTTCGTTCTCTTTCTAGTGAACTGATATAGGAAGTTTGTAGTGAGCAGCGAAAGGCTAGTTCCTCTTGGGTGAGATCCAGGTCGTCCCGCAATTGTTTTAGGACCTTGCCATAATAATAATTAAATGAATTTTTCAATTGACATTCTCCTTTGAACCATGAAGTTGTATTGTTAGAAGTTTGGTAGTTTAGTTATTTTCCAAGGTGTCAAAATTGTATTTTCCGGATTTCTCAATGGTTAGTTGATGGCCCTTCGGTGGGGTGTGTTCATAGATGCTGGTATCTGGCTGGTGGCCTCGTTTGGTTGAAAGACGGATTAATTGCCTGGCTTTTTCAATTTTGTCATTAAAGGCTGCTAGCTTCGAATCTACTACAATCGAATAGCCGTTGCTTAATTCGACGACTGTTTTGTGGCCATTGGCAGTGGCGGTGGTTTTTACAATATGCTCCGGGTTAAACCACATGCAATCCGCCTTTTTAGGGGATGTGGTTGGAAATAGGCAAATTCCCAAATACGGGTTCACAATAATGGGGCATTTGGACTTCTTGTCGAGAACCATTTTGGCTCCCGTAACGGCGCCCCTTAAATCAAATCCTATGTATGTCAGAGTATCATCCAATACCTGCAACGGGGCTCTGTCGACAAGAAACGCCGAAGTACCGGCCATGACCCGCGCGCACAGCTTTCCGAATCGATTATATTCCCCCAACATCAAAATCATCTTCTTCTCAATGAAATAGTTTTTTTGCTCTACCAACTGATCATCCACTCCTTAAAGGTATGTGACGTGTGACAGGTGAGGCATGGGGACGGTTCTTATGCATCATTTGCTTGGATTTTGTGTGACACCTCCATTTCTGCTCTGCCCTTTTTGGTTAAGATTTATCAGGAAAATACTATTCTCATATGACTAATATGTAAAATAATGGTTGTTTCTATTTGATTTTATTAAATAATATATTTGTAAACGTTACCACGTACTAAAGTACAAATTTCGCTATAATTCGACCTTATTCTTGACGAAATTTTGACAATGTGGGGGATTAGGACTTCTCTTAAGTAATATTTTTTTACAAAAGTTATTCTAAGATGAAAGTTCGTTGTTTATTGCTATTCTTCGTGTCCATGATTCTAGCACTTTTAAGATATCGGGTTTGGCAGAATTAGTCGAATCGCCTCATTTCCAATTTGGAGCGAATTTAGGGTAGGAAAATGCGATTTTTCGCTTCAAATTGGAAATAAGGAGGGGGTTTTCGTGATTTTCGTACCAATTTGATAGTTTTTTAGTTGGGGAGGACAATGGTAAAAGAGAGGGGGAAATTCGAGATAAGAAACCGTTCATCCGTAACTAAGAAGGAGAGGGAATAGGGATGATTCTCTCTCCATGATTGGTGTTGTCTAAAGATATCATTGCCTAATGTCTTGGAGGTCAGTTCATGATTAAATCTTTCAATCTCTTCCGCGAACCTTCCCGCCATTGCTTGACTGCTGATACCGTTACACCTTCTCTTTCGGCAATTTCCTTGACGGATAGCCCAGTAATGAGAGTGTACTGAAGCCATTTCCGCTGATTCGGGGTCAGTTTTCCCGAATAGGATAATAGGATTTCTTTTTCTAAATATTGATCTGGCCGGCCAGATGCTGCGGTCTCCCAGAATTCCTCCTCTGGACAGAAACTTCTTTCCTGGGCTTTCGTGATTTTTCCAAGCTCGCTCAGTAGGCAGCCTTTAATATACGTATAGGCATAGTTTGTAAAATTCCCTTTTTTGGGGTCAAATCTTTGGCTGGCCTCCCAAAGGGCAATGAGACCTTGCTGATAGAATTCATCCAAATTATTGTAGAGATGAAGAGAGTGCATGATCTTATGGATCATTGGATTGTATTGTTCTGCTAACTGATCGAAGCTTTCCAACGGTGGGTCCTTTCAGGAAAGCGCGCTTATGCCTCTGTATTCCCGGGTATCTCTACCATAACGGGAATTGCTTAGTTCATCGAATGACCAGAATTCAAATTTGGTGCGAAAAACGGCTCCAAAACGATTCATTTGGCTTCTAAAAATCAAATATGAAGCCGATTTTTAGAATTTGGAGCGAATCTTATAAGAATTTAGAGAATAAAAGGGGCATTACTGGTGTGCCTCGCCTAAAACAGTAAAAGAAGTCATTGGCTGAAGGGAAAACAAAAAAATAAAGCCAACTATCTAAAAAAATTAGTAGTTGGCTTTCAGCATGTATGGGTCCTGGGTGGCTGCATTACCATCATCCCTTCATCCGCTCAGGCAGACTCTGTATCGATTCGACGACTAAATCTAGCTTAGATTCTATTCGATATAGCAGATAGAGGGTCACAACGATAGGGAAACCGACCTCATTGATAAATGAGATGATTTGTTCCACGGCAAATTCTCTCCTTTCCGAATCATATAGTAAGAGGCCGGCTTCGCTTAAGAATCCGGCCACCGCCTTAAACGTATTGGTTAAACTAGGTTGCCCAGCAAATTCACTACCTAACTATTAAACAATTTCATACTCTACTACATTGCGGTCAATCACTCTTGCCCCTTTTGAGGACACATATCTACCGCTGGCCGATGTAAATACATCCGCAGCAATGATCTGTTCCATCGCCTGCTTGACAGCAGCCTCATCAACCGGCTCCTTCGGATTATCCACCGCAATACGAGCGGTCTTGCCAAACTCAGTGCCAAACACCAATTCCAATGTCTTTGCCATTCTATTCACCTCCTTTCTTTGAGGCATGGGGACGGTTCTTTTGCCTCATTTTCAAATACTGCTTACCTCCTATTTAGATTTGCAGCTTGGTCATTTTATAACCTCAGCTATTTTGATGCATTAGAACCGTCCCTCTGCATCATTCGTTACGCCGTTAGTTCTGTGCTGTCGCTGCGTTCGACCTTGTTTAGCGGGTCATTACATAAAGCAGAAATGGCGGTTGCCACCTGGAATAACTGGTCAACAGTTGATTCCATTTTGATGTTGCTAAATGTTTTGGTTTTTAAAACAGGATTTCCCTGCTCGTCCAGATCCACCTGGAATGCCAAGCGAAGTTTTGAACCTTCTAACAATGCTTGTGCCATTGTCCCTCACCTCCTTTCACCCTTTATTTATAGTTTTTGGAGGGAAAAGGACAGGGTGAGGAATATTTTTTTTTGAAAATCATCAAGGCAAGATCAAGAACAAGATTGAGTGGGAATTCAAGATAAATGATTGAAATTGCCCATAATATTGGCTGTTAACCACTCAAACACAGGGTTCATACTGGGTGCAACTCTCCGAGAGTTGTATGCCGACTCTTTATCCTCAGAAATCATTTCATTTAAATCCTCATAAAAAAGGCTTCTTTGTTTTTGAAAGGCAATCCCATAAAAATAGGCAAGCGGATTTTTGATAGACTGTGTGAACTTTAGTTTCCGAACCAGTTGTTTAAAGGATTGGATGGCAACATCCAGAATGCGTTCCAATTTATCCTCGCTGTTATTGCGATAAGCAGCAATTTGTGCCATTCTCCAGTACTCTTCAATAGTACTTGCCTCTTGAAAAAAGCACCTTACCAGCTGAACAAAGGCTTGAGGTATATTGTCGCTTACAAAGGTATGGTCCAATTCCTGCTGATTTTCGTTTGTTTTGATGCATGGGGACGGTTCTTTTGCCTCATTTTTTTGTTGTAATTCAGACGCGTCTTTACGTTTATTAATCTTTTGATTATTGGTTTTTAAAAGATCAATGGTTTCTTTATGGTGGTTCATTTTTGTGGCAGTGGGTGGTTCATTTATTGGAAAACGGTTAAAGACATAGAGGTTGCTCGACTGGGAACCGTTTTTGCGTTCAGTTTCATAAACAGTAAGGATGCCAAGCTTTATTGCTTTTTGGATCATCCGTTTAAACGTAGAGCGGGAAATGCCGTTTTGGTTGTATTCCTCATGTATGGCCTTTAACATTGTCCCGATTTTGGCATTGGCCACCCCTGGAATCTTGGCAGCAAAGCGTGCTAAGCGCTTTAGGCCGACTAATTCCCCTTTGGAAAAGTCATGCTTGTGCTCCAACAGCCACATTTCGAAATGAGTATTAAATTCCTTCAGACTACTAAACTGAGAATATTCTTCAAATTGAACAATTTCCCCTGATTTTAAATTCATATAATTGCACCACCCTTTTAACCCTTATTTAGGGAATAATGGGCGAAAAGGACAAGGTGGGGAGTGACAAATCTGTGAACAGTGGAGTGATGTGATGCGTAGGGATGGTTCTCGTGCATCAATTTTTGGAATGCTGGGAGTGATTACACTCTGAGGATTAGGACGGGAATTTGAGTTTTGCCTACGCGACAGGGGAGGACTGGTTCTCCAAAGTCCGGAAGCATCCCGAAAGGGATTGTGGGTTTACAGAACTAGCTTTAAAGCGAAATGGCGGTTTAGCTACCTCAAAATATCCAAAATTCTCTAGTTAAAGTTGTCCAGGATATGCTAAACAATTGACCAATCTGAAAAAATCCTGTTTTTAGAACAGAGATGGTTCATAGTTTATCGGTATAGAATGTGACAAAATGTTTTTTTCTTTTGAATTATTTCTTATAGAAAGGATGGATTTATACTAATATTTATGCTTTTTTTGGAGTTGAGTTATTGAACAAACTGGGGAGATTAGTAAAACAAGCATATATAAATAAAAGGGCAATACCTGTTTTTTCTAAGGACACTGTCCCTTTTACTTTGACTAATCTATTTTTTTAACCCCAGCGGCCAAGAAAGGGTCCATTAATTGTAATTGTTGTTAGGATTCGAGCCATTTCTTGGGGAGATTCTTTCCTGCCACTATCTAACCATTATTGAATCTGTTTTTCTTTCAATGGGCTTTTTCAGTGTTCTTGAACCTTTCCTCTGGGAATCCTTACCGAATATCTTTAATGGATTAATGGAAAATTTTAAAATTGGTTACGAAATACTTTCGATTTGGTTTATTTTTAGATATGATATGTTAAAAGGGAGATCACATTAAAAAGGGGATAAAAAATGTTTGACTCAAGTGTAATAGAAAGAAGACAAGCTATTTACGATTTAATACAAGAAAAGGGAAAAGTAAAGCTACAAACTTTATGCGATCAATTTTCTGTTAGTGAAGTTACTATTCGAAAGGATTTAGAGAGTTTAGAAATGGAAAATCTGATCAAAAGGGTGCGAGGAGGAGCAGTATTAACTAATGGTACTGTAACGGAAACGTTTTTTTCAGATAAGTTATCACTGCATCAGGATGCCAAAAAGGCTATTGCCAAAAAGGCTGCATCCATTGTAAATGATGGTGATGTGGTGATGTTAAGTGCAGGATCAACTACTACGTTTATCGCAAGAGAATTGGTAAATAAAAAAAATATTACCATCGTAACAACCGCTATTAATATAGCAAATGAATTAGCTGGTTATGAACATATAAACATTATTCCTGTTGGCGGAGTAATTAGACCAGGATCATATGCAATGGTTGGAAATATTGCGGAGCGGGCATTACAAACTCTTAATGCTGATATAGCTTTTGTTGGAGCGGATGGAGTAGATCTTCGGTTTGGGTTTACCACGCCAAATATCATGGAGGCTCACACAGATGCAGTTATGTTAGAGAGATCTGTTCGTAAAGTGATTGTTGCAGATGATAGCAAATTTGAGAGAACAGCTTTAAGCCAAATTGTTAGCATTGATAAAATTGATTCGTTAATAACCAATTCAACAAATAAAAAAGACTTTATTGAATTAATGGAAAAATTAGGTGTGAAAGTTTTAGAAAGTTAAATTATAAGTTTTTTACTATTCTTCTGAAAATTATTTAAATTACATTGACAATAAAAAGATTTTGAAATAAAATCGAAACATAAACATAATATATTTTAAATAAATACGAAATGTGATTTTAAGTGATTACTAAATAGGTTGGAAAGCAAAGCATAAAACCAGACTACTACGCTTGATAATGAACTCACAGCACCTAATATCATTTGAAGGGGAAATCTGGTTTGGCGGGGTAAAATTGCAAGCGCTTTATAGGCGGAAATGGAGCTTGTTAAATAGTTGATAAGAAGTACTTTGTAGGGGTTTTTTATATTCTTGTTAGTTTATGTTCCTATACTAAATTTATATAGATAGGTTTGTAATTCGACATTTTATAAGGGGGTATGGTAATGCAAAAAAGACGGAATAAGAGTATGACGGGGCTAATGGCCCTATTTATGAGTGCCAGCATTATTGTTGCCGGGTGTTCTAATCAATCTTCCACTCAGGAAAAAGGGGACAGTAAGGGGAAAATTAAATTAACATTTGAAACATCTGTTTATGCAGAGGCACCACATAAGAAGGCGCTAGATCAACTTATAAGCAAGTATAATGAAAAGAATCCTAACGTAGAAATTACCGTTCATGGTGCTGACTATGAAAATTTTTGGAACAAGTTGACTACTGAAGTGGTTTCAGGAACGCAAGGAGATATTGTTCAAGTATATCCTGAAAATATTGCTACCTATAATTCCTTGGTAGATGGTGGAGCGTTCGTCAAATTAGATGATTATATTAAAAAGGCAAATCTTGAAGATAAATTAGTTGGGCAAGAACTTAATAAGATAGATGGATCTTATTATGCTGTTTCAAATTATGCTTGGGGAACTACAGGAATATTTTACTGGAAATCTATGTTTGAAAAAGCGGGAATTAACCCAGATGAAATTAAAACTTTAGAGGATTTAAAAGCTGCAGCTTCTAAGTTAGGCGGTAAGAATCAATATGGGTTTGCTAGTGTTGTAGGGTCTCATCCATTCGTTTCATCTGAGTGGTATCGTTTAGTAGCAAGACCTGTTTCAAATGGAGTCTATTTTCCTAATGGAGAAACAGGACCATATGAGCCTCAGAAAATTAATGTTAACTCTAAGGAAAACGTATGGGCTGCGAAATGGTGGCAGGATTTTCTAGCTGATCCAAAAATAACACCGCAGGGTACAAGGGATAAAAAAGTTGGAAGAGAAATATTCTGGAACAAAGAAGCAGCGATGAATATGGACGGCCCATGGTTTATTGGAATGACTAAAGAACGAGATTCCTCCTTAATGGAAGACCTAGGAGTGATTCCGCAGCCAGTTGTTGAATACGAAGGAAAAGAATATAAGCCTAACCCAACGATGTATCCATTAGTGGCTATGATCTCGAAAAAAACAAAGCACGCTGACGAAGCTTGGAAGTTCCTTGAGTGGATGGCAAGCCCAGAAGCACAAGAAATTATTAATGTTTCAGGGATGATTCCTAGTAATAAAGAGTATGTAGCTACGGATAAGTATAAATCTGAAAATCAATTGGCATATAAATTTTTTGACTTTTTGGAAAATAAATATGGACAACCTGTAATGGATCCGCCAATTCCACAACAAGGGGAGTTATCACAAATTATGCTAAATGCAGCACAGGATATGTTTGTTGGTAATAAGGACGCAAAGAAAACGTTGGATGATGCAGCTAAACAGATGGAAAAGGTAATGGAAAAATAAGGTGGATTTCACTAATTACCCTAGGGGAAATTCCTCTAGGGTATATATTTAACATTTCTATATGTAAATGAAGATAATCGTACACAGATAATAAGTACATATTCTCAAAAGAATTTCCGCTAAGGAGGTGGCAAAATGATATCACATTTTAGAAAATATACAACTGCCTATCTATTTATCTCTCCTTTAATGATAGCTGTTTCAGTTTTTCTATTGTTTCCTATTATTAAAGCCGCTATTATGAGCTTTCAATATTGGTATCTTACTAAGCCTGTTGGGGGAAATCCCTTTGTTGGTTTTCAGAACTACTATGAGGTAATGAAGTATGATTATTTTTCAAGCTCGGTAATCATTACACTTGCCTATATTGTTGTGACAGTCATTTTTAGATTTTTCCTTGGTTTAGGAGTGGCCGTATTATTAAATCAGGAATTTAAAGGGAGAAGCCTTGTACGGGCTTTAGTTATTATCCCTTGGGCTATACCAGAAGTTGTTACTTGTTTAGTGTTTATACTAATGTTTGATCATTCATACGGAATATTCAATGACATATTAATGAAATTACACGTTTTGACAAGTCCAGTTGCCTTTCTTGGGAATGAGGATACGGCTTTGTGGTCAGCGATGCTCGTTAATATTTGGAAGGGTTTCCCGTTCGTAGCCATAATGCTTTTAGCTGGTTTGCAAAGTATTCCTAAAGAACTCTATGAGGCAGCAAGAGTAGATGGAGCATCTAATTGGAAACAATTTACTCATGTTACACTACCTATGCTAAAACCAGTGTCTGTAATTGTCTTTTTACTATTAATAATATGGACAATTAAGGACTTTGCCATTGTCTACGTATTGACAGGCGGAGGACCAAGTAGAGCTACTGAAATCTTTACTATCTTTATCTATAATACAGCATTTAAGAATTTCCAATTTGGTGAGGCTGCTGCCGGCGGTATGCTTCTAATGATAATTTCTATTTTATTTACCATTCTTTATTTTAAAGCGACAAAAGGAGGGGAAAATCAATGATTATAAAAAAATCATTTGTGATCTATTTTTTCGTCCTCCTTATTTTGATTTTTACTCTTTTTCCGTTTTTCTGGATGATCGTTACATCATTAAAGACACCGGATGAGATTTATAGTAAACCTCCAACTATTATCCCTCACGTTTTAAACTTGGGTGGGTATATCTCTATGTTAAATCCTAATGCAGATGCCAACCTTAATTTTATGAATTGGTTCTGGAATAGTACGAAAGTATCGTTATTAACAACATTATTTTCCCTGATTATTTCTGCTTTGGGGGGATATGGGTTATCTCGTTTCCGTTTTAAAGGAAACATGTCTGTTGGTTATATTATTTTAATTACACAGATGTTGCCAGGGTCACTTTTAATTATCCCACTTTATATCATTATGAAGGATATGAATCTATTAAACTCGCATTTAGGATTAATCCTTGCTAATACAACCTTTGCTCTGCCATTTTGCACATGGATGATGAAAGGCTACTTTGATACTGTTCCACCATCATTAGATGAGGCCGGCATGGTAGATGGGGCAAATCGATGGGTCATATTTAGTCGAATCATCCTTCCATTAACTCTGCCTGGATTAGTGGTAACAGGAATCTTTGCCTATATAACTAGTTGGAGTGAATTCCTATTCGCTTATACCTTCTTAAATGATTATGACAAATGGACATTATCCGTTGGTATTGCAAGTTTTCAGGGACAATATGTGGTCAACTGGGATTATTTAATGGCAGGATCAGTATTCACAACACTGCCTATCGTTATTATCTTTTGGATATTCCAGAAGTATTTATTAAGCGGAATGACAGCAGGTTCAGTTAAGTAATTAAACTCAAGGAGTGAAATTAAATGATTAAGTTTGGAATTGTCGGCATGGGGATAAGAGGAAGTCTTTTTGCAGAAACAATTGAACAAAACCCTTATGCACAATTAGTTGCTGTAAGTGACGTCCATGAAGGATCTTTGGAAAAGGCAAAAGATCGATTTAATACAAAAGGGTATCTTGATGTAGAAGACATGATAGCATCTGAGGAGTTGGATGGACTAGTAATTGCTACTCCTGATTTCCTTCATTACAAGCCAGTGATGCTTGCTGCAAAAAAAGGAATTCATATTATGGTTGAAAAGCCATTTTCGACTAGCATTGAAGAAACAGAAGAGATGTATAAAGCTGTAAAAGAAGCGAATATCAAATGTTTAATCGCATTTGAAAATAGATGGAATTCTCCTTTCGTTACTGTAAAGGAAGCCGTAAAAAACGGAGATATTGGAAATATAATAACGATAAATTCACGTCTTAATGACACTATCTTTGTACCAACTCAAATGTTAAAGTGGTCTAAAAATTCTAGTCCGGGTTGGTTTTTGTTCCCACATGCAACAGACATTGCTTGCTGGTTAAAAGAAAGCAAACCTACTCAGGTATATGCTGTTGGGACAAAAAAGAAGCTGATTTCAATGGGCATTGATACTTATGATTCTATACAAACAATTGTCACTTTTGAAGATCAAACCCATGCTACATTTACCACTAGTTGGGTATTACCGGAATCGATGCCATTGATCTACGATTTTAAGTATGAAATTATCGGGGAAGATGGGGCTCTTTACGTGGATTTATCTGACCAAATGGTGAGAAAGGCAGGAGCCGTATACCAGCATGTCCATACTTTAGGTACACCGATAAATAGTCAATTAACGTCAGCACCAAGTTATATGCTGAATTCGTTTATAGACAATATTCGCTTGGATACAGAGCCGACTGCAACAGCTGAGGATGGACTACTTAATACTCGACTTGTTCACGCCATCCACAAGTCTATTGAAACAGGAAGTATTCAATCTGTATAAGGTACAAAAGGGTGTCCTCTTAAGTGGAGTAAGTGGGATACCCTTTTTACTAAATATTCGATTGAAAGTATAACGATTGAGGATGTTTAGTGAGAGGAAGAAAAAGATGAATACATATGCTCAAAAGTGTAATTTTCTTGATCAGGAGGCAATTCGTGGTGGAAATGATTATCTAGAAATAATCATTGTCCCGGGGTGGGGGAGCAATGTCATATCTTTATTTGCCAAAGAAAAAGAAACACAACTATTAAGGGTTCCTGAAACAGCTGCTCATTTTTATCAAGAACCAATGTTATATGGAATACCTATCTTGTTTCCGCCGAATCGAATTAGTGATGGGACTTTTACATTTAGAGATAAAACATATCTGTTTGATATTAACGATATTGCCACTAACTCATCTATTCATGGGTTTGTACATTCAGAGAAATGGCGAATAAAAAGGTATTTAGCTACAGAAAAAAATGTTGTTATTGAAACAGAATTTGATTCTATGGATTTTCCTCATATTCAAAGGCAGTTCCCGCACCATTTTAAGTTGGGGATGACTTTCATCATAGAAGGGAGAACTTTTCGTAAGCAAGCCACGGTTGAGAATCTAAGCCCAGAACCATTTCCTTGGGGATTAGGATATCATACTACTTTTTCTCTGCCTTTTATAAAAGAAGGCGAGAAAGAACAATGCTCTTTCTCGCTTACCGTGGATAAAAAGTGGAGACTAAATAACCGATTTTTACCTACTGGGGAATTAGAACCTTTGGAAGAACACAATAGATTGTCGGATATCGCTTTATATGGACAGGTTTATGATGATGTTTTTTTATCCTCTGTTGTTCAAGGGGGAAAAAATGAGGGATCTCTTAGGGATAACAAAATAGGAATTGAGCTTACCTACCAATGTGATGAACATTTTAAAACTTGGGTTGTTCATAACGGGAATGGAAACCAGGGGTACTTCTGTTTGGAGCCTTATACATGGGTAACAAACGCACCTAATCTAGTGCCTCCATCTTATCTAACAGGAATGCAAGTTATTGAACCAATGGAAAAGAAATCTATCGAAAGTGACATTACTATAAAAAGTTTCTGATAGTTAAGTTACCATGTGAAATAGAACCCCGTTTGCTTCAAAAGGTTCAAATAGAGTGGTAGAGGTGCAAATGTAATGAAAAAAGCAATTGGTATTGATATTGGAGGGACCAAGATTGCAACGGGCATCGTTTCGGAAACAGGGGAGCTCGTTAAGCGGGCCGAGGTCAAAAGCGATCCTTCGGATAGAGAAAAAATGTTTGGCAGAGTCGTAGAAGCAGTTGAACAAGTTTTACAAGATTCCTCTTTTGCCCTAACCGACATTGCCGGCATAGGCGTAGGGGTCCCCGGCAAGGTGGATCAGGATCGGGGGGTGGCGGTTTTTCAAAACAACTTGCCGTGGTCCCAATTTCCGTTAGCAACCCGCCTTCGTCAGCATTTTGGACTCAAGCGAGTGATAATCGACAACGATGTCTACACTGCGGCGTTTGCCGAATGGATGGCGATCGGTGGAAACAGAGAGGAAACGTTCGTCTATGTAACGATCAGCACGGGTATCTCCTGCGCAATCGTTCATCAAGGTTCTTTTTTCAGAGGAGCAGGGTTTGCCGGCGAAATTGGCTTAATTCCAATACCCTCCAAATTCGCTGAATCAAGCTGGGGCCGCCTGGAAAAATTAGCGTCCGGACCAGCGATTGCCCAATTAGCCGAAAAGCAATTGCGGATGTCCCCACTGTCGACAAAGGACGTTTTCGACCGGTATCGGGCTGGGGTAAGTGAGTACCAGGTGATTGTCGATGAAGCGACAGATAATTGGGCCCAAGGACTTTACTCGATTTCCAGTCTACTAGACCCGCATCAAATCGTCTTTGGCGGCAGCGTGATTGCTAACAACCCGTTCCTCTTGGAAATTATTAAAGAAAAACTGAAAACCTATCAAATTCCTGAACAGCAGCATCTATTAAATCGGATGTTAATCAGCACGATTAAGCAGGATAACGGTGTCGTTGGTGCAGGCCTGCAGGTGTTTGAGGGAATCTAATCGTGATTATTAAAAAAGGAGTGTCGTGAATGTTTATGTTAAATAAGGAACTATTAGTGCCGTTAGGAGCAGAAATTACCACGGCGGAAATCAAGCAGCAGCCGGATCTATGGGGCGAAACGTTTGCCCTCTATTCGGAGAAAAGAGAGCAGATTGCCAGCTTTTTAAAGGACATCATGGAAAGGCATGAGCGGGTTCGGGTGATTTTTACAGGAGCAGGTACTTCTGCATATGTCGGAGACACGGTTATCCCTTATTTAAAGGGGCAAATCGATGAACGTAAGTGGGATATCCAGGGTGTTCCAACCACTGCCATCGTCTCCAATCCTTATCAATTTTTGAAGGCGGATATCCCGACCCTGCTCGTTTCTTTTGCAAGAAGCGGCAACAGCCCGGAGAGTGTGGCGACCGTGGAACTGGCGCAGCAAATCGTTACGGATCTTTACCAAATCACGATTACCTGCTCGAAAGAGGGGAAGCTTGCACAACGGGCTGTGGGAGATGAGGAGAATCTACTATTACTAATGCCTGAAAAATCGAATGACCAGGGCTTCGCGATGACCGGCAGCTACACTTGTATGGCGTTGACGGCTCTGCTCATTTTCGATTCCCTATCAGATGAAGAGAAGGGCAAGGTTGTTCAAATGATTCGCCGTATGGGTGAAAGTGTCATCAACCGGGAAGCGGAAATCGAAAAAATGGTGGGAGTCGACTTTGAGCGAATTATTTATCTTGGTTCCGGGGGCTTTGAGGGGCTGGCTAGAGAAGCGCAATTGAAAATTTTGGAGTTGACAGCTGGGAAAATTGCTACTGCTTATGATTCATCGCTCGGATTCCGCCACGGTCCGAAGTCATTTGTTAATGAAAAAGCCGCTGTATTGGCCTTTGTTTCCAACAATCCTTATACCCGTCAATATGATTTAGATATGTTAAATGAACTGCAGTACGACCAGATTGCAAGCCTGGTTTGTGCGGTCTCTGTAGACGGGCATAGTAGTTATTCGGGCCATTCCTTCTTATTTAACGGAGAGGCTGCTGATGTGCCAGACGGGTATTTGTCTCTGCCGTTCGTGATGGTCGGACAGACAATCGCCTTGTTTACGTCAGTAAAAGTCGGGAATAAACCGGATACTCCGTCGCCGAGCGGTATCGTTAACCGCGTGGTAAAAGGGGTCACCATTCACGAATACTAGTAAATCCAATCCAAGGAAAGGGTGCTGGTGCCGCACGCTATTGCATTAATGCCCTTTCCCGTATCCAAACAGAGGTGCAGGTATGGAACAATTTATTTATGCAGATCGATTTTTTCTCGAGGAGGGCGTGGCCGGGCCTGGTTATCTAGGAATTAAAGGTGGGAGGTTTTCCTATTTTTATCACAATCTCCCCGATTCGTCGGCTCATGTCATGGATTATTCCGGTTATTGGATTGCACCGGGGCTGGTGGACACACATATTCATGGTTTCCGCAACCATGATGTTATGGATAATGACCTTGAGGGCTTGAAGGCAATTTCAGAAGGTCTGCTCTCGTGTGGAGTGACCTCGTTTTTGCCGACTACGTTAACCGCTTCTCCCGAGTTGTTAACCGAAGTGGCAGCAATGATTGGTGAAAACTATGGGAACGTCACTGGTGCGAAGATTAAAGGGATTTTTCTAGAAGGGCCATTTTTTACTGAAAAACATAAAGGGGCGCAAAATACGAAATATTTTCGTGACCCTTCCGTGGAATTATTGGAAACCTGGCAGCAGCATTCCCGCCATTTTATAAAAAAAATTGCCTTGGCTCCGGAACGAGAGGGGGCCGTGGAATTTATTAAACATGCCATCAGTGATGGCGTGCAGGTGGCACTGGCCCATAGCGATGCGACCTATGAAGAGGCGAAACGGGCTGTGGAGGCGGGCGCGTCGGTCTTTGTTCATACTTTCAATGGCATGAGTGGGCTGCATCACCGCGAGCCGGGTATGGCCGGTGCGGCGATGAGCCTGCCGAATGTGTTTGCCGAGATTATTTGTGACGGGCACCATGTCCATCCTGCGGCGGCTCAAATCTTAATGAATGCCCGTGGCCGAAAGGAAACAGTCCTCGTGACCGATTGCATGATGGCGGGCGGCATGCCTGATGGCCGATATCAGCTTGGTGAATTCCCGGTCAAAGTGAAGGATGGGGCCGCCCGATTGGAGAGCGGCAGCTTGGCGGGCAGTATTTTGCAATTAATTGATGCGGTAAAAAATGTCGTTGACTGGGGAATTGCGCCTCCGGAGGAAGCGATTTATATGGCCAGCACCGCAGCGGCAAGAAGCGTGCAGCTGGACGAGGAATGCGGCCGGATTGCTGGCGGACTTGATGCCGATTTTATTGTGCTGACCCCTAAACTGGAGCTGATGGCAACTTATCTTGATGGTATTTGCCGATATCAAGCGGAAAACTTCAGGGAGAAAGAGGGAATACGATGATTTTAGCGGTAACAATGAACCCATCTGTGGATATTTCTTACCCCATTTCTGATTTTAAACTGGATGATGTCAACCGTGTCGATAGGGTTCGTAAAACCGCTGGTGGAAAAGGCTTAAATGTCGCTCGCGTCGTGAGGGCAATGGACGAAGAAGTTCTCGCGACAGGCGTGCTAGGCGGAACGCTCGGCAGGTACATTGTGCAGGAATTGACGAAAGGCCAGATTAATAGTGACTTTTTAAATGTAAATCAAGAATCAAGGAATTGTATTGCGATTCTCCACGATGGTAAGCAAACGGAGATTTTAGAATCAGGGCCAACATTGACGGCTGAGAATGGGGAGGCCTTTCTAGTCAAATATGAAAGATTGCTATCTAAGGTTTCATTGGTGACCATCTCAGGCAGTTTACCTAAGGGATTGCCGTCTGGTTTTTACCGACAAATGGTAGAGATTGGCCGGGAAAAGGGGATTCCGGTCATTGTTGATACTTCTGGGGAATCGCTGCGACAGGTTTTATTACATAAGGTTAAACCATTTGCGATTAAGCCGAATATCTCGGAGCTGTCACAGCTCCTCGGCTGTGAAGTGGAACAAAGTACCAGCAGCCTGAAGAAGGCGATATCTGAAGAGATGTTTCAAGGGATCGAGTGGATTGTCGTTTCGTTGGGCGGGGAAGGTGCCTTTGTCAAGCAAGGTTCCAATTTTTACAGAGTTACCATCCCTGCAATCGACGTGGTGAACCCTGTCGGATCTGGTGATGCCACGGTAGCTGGATTGGCTGTTGCTTTGAAGGAGAATCTCTCAATTCAGGATGTGCTGAAAACGGCCATGACTACTGGGATGTTAAATACGATGGAGGAAGCGACAGGTTTTATTGATAAGACGAAATTTAGCCGTTTTTTTGAGTTAGTTCAGGTTGAAAAAATAGATTCATAGAGGTGATTGTATATGTTACAACTAACAAGCAACAAACTTGCAGCTCTTAAACGTTTATCGGATAAAAATGGGATTATCGGAGCATTGGCGATTGATCAGCGGGGTTCTTTGAAGAAAATGATTGCGGCTGGAAGCTCTGCTCCTGTCGGAGATGAGGGTATAATCCGCTTTAAAAAATTAGTTTCTGAGGAGCTGACACCCTATGCAACTTCGATTCTATTAGACCCGGAATATGGGCTTCCTGCTGCGAAAGCCCGCCATCCAGAGGCAGGATTATTAGTGGCCTATGAAAAAACAGGCTATGATGCGACAGCTGTGGGCCGCTTGCCTGATTTATTGGAGGAATGGTCGGTGAAACGCTTAAAGGAAGCGGGAGCCGATGCGGTGAAGTTTTTACTGTATTACGATGTGGATGAAGATGAAAAGATTAATGAGTATAAGCATGTGTATATGGAGCGTGTGGGTTCCGAGTGTGCGGCTGAGGACATTCCGTTTTTCCTCGAGATTGTCACCTACGATGCCAACATAGATGATGTGAAAAGCTTAGAGTATGCGAAAGTGAAACCGCATAAGGTCATTGAGGCCATGCGGGAATTCTCTAAGCCGAATTATCAAGTGGATGTTTTGAAGGTTGAAGTTCCTGTTGATATGAACTTTGTCGAAGGATATACGGATGGGGTGACTGCCTATAGCAAGGAGGAAGCAGCTGGTTATTTCAAGGAACAAAGTGAGGCGACCGAGCTTCCGTTTATCTTCTTAAGTGCGGGCGTGAGTTCGGAATTATTCCAGGAGACATTGAAATTTGCCAAGCAATCCGGATCCACCTTTAATGGTGTTCTGTGCGGTCGTGCCACTTGGAAGAACGGAGTGGTTCCATTTGCTGAGAATGGCGAAGAAGCAGGACGTTTTTGGCTAAAAGATACTGGCAGTAAAAATATTCAAGAACTAAACGAGGTCTTGAAAGAAACAGCAAACTCGTGGTTAGAAAAAATTGAACGGAAATAAGAGGGAAATGGGGACAAGTCTCAATTTCAGCAAGTTTAATAGAGAATGACAGTGAAGAATTGTCTTCCTGTCATTTTTTTTAATTACTTTTCTTTTTACTATAATATCCGTGGTCTATCAGTTGGGGAGAGAGGAACTTCCTTTTGTGAAGCAGCCACCAATTAGACATCCGCATTAATCTGCTTCTGCTGCCTCACTACTTAGAGGAGGGACGTATCCGAGACCTGGAGAAGTCTCATTGGCCCATTATGGCATTTTATTTCTTGATGAAATGGGGGAATTTTCGAAGAAGACAATCGATATGCTGCGGCAGCCAATGGAAAGCGGACGTATTACTATCAATCGGGCCAAACAATCTGTCACCTATCCAACTGACTTTGTGCTAATTGCGGCGACAAACCCATGTCTTTGTGGCTACCAGGGATCCTCCCATCATTGCTGCGTATGTACTCCTAAGCAGATTGCCTCTTACAAACAGCGGATTTCAGGACCAATTATGGATCGGATTGATTTTTACCTGACATTACGAAATGTATCCTTTAAGCAGGAAAATAGAGTGGAAGAAAGTTCCCATTCTATAAAAGAGCGGGTAACAAAAGCGCGAGAACGCCAATATGAACGTTATGGGGAAAGAATCTTAAATAATCGTGTCCCATTTCAATTAATCCAAAGCAAAAGTCCCATCACCAGCGACCAATTGGGTTAATTACATCAAGTTTGCTGGGATAAGTGGAGTAATCGTACTCAGGTGAAAATCATCTGAATAGCCCGCACGATTAGCGACCTTCAACTTGAAACCAAAATATCAGATCACTCTTTAAAAGAGGCAGTACAATGGAAGATACAATCCCAAACTGAAGCTGTGCAGCCAGTCGGAGTTTGATAAGGGGAATCGCCATGGGGAGAAAAAGACGAGAGTGGATTCCGCATGCCTATCACCATATTTATTCAAGAGGAAACAACCGGCAAAACATCTTTTGTGATGAGACTGATATGCAAGAGGCTTTCCGGATATTAACAATGATCCATAATGAAACACCGATTTCCATTTGTGCTTTTTGTTTTATGACAAATCACTATCACCTACTTTTGAAAACGGAAGAGGTATCCATTTCTAAAATCATGGGGATATTTAATAAACGATATACGGACTATTTTAATGGGAGATACCGTCATGTAGGACATGTTTTTCAACAGCGATTTAACAGTTCCCCTATTCCATATCCCCAAGATCTTCTCCAAGTAAGTAAATATATCCATCGAAATCCAATTAGCAGCTACAAATTTTACAAAAATGCCAATCTAATACCCTTACCATTTCTGAACCTTCATGACCTGCCAGAGAGCTTTATCCTACAAACTCAGAAAACGATTGAATATTATTGCGAATTTGTTGAGGAGTAATAATTTTAATAAACAATCTGTTAATTGGAGATTTTCTGGATGGTGCCTGTCACTCAATGCCCACTAAATTTCTGCATCATCCCGGAAAGGAAGGCAAGTAGCGTTACTCCCTTTTTTAAACCCCCACTTTAATAGGTGCGAATTATTTTTTGCATAAATAGAGAATTGACCAAGAAAGGTGAGCCAAGGTATTAGAGAAGACTGGTTCAAGGACAAACCAAGGTTCCTTTTTCAAAAATATAAAGGTAAAAGCTCTGTGAAATATTGTAAAATAGTAGATGGCGCTTTCTATAAAAGGAGGGCTGTTTATGCTGGCGGAAATTAGGGGGAAGATTAGTCGTTCAGGTTCTAATTTAACAGAGCGTTTGGAGGATAATTTAACAGGTAATGTGTTTGGTGCTTTGCGCTATGTTCCGTTCTCGGCAGCCTTTGGCAAGGTGCTTGCGGAAGGAGTGTATCCTCCGTCGCTTGGAGAAAAAATAGGCAAATTTGATTTCGACTTTTGGGCGGATAAAGTGGAATTTTGGCCGTATGACCGCGAGGGTGAGATTGATGCCTTGATAGAATTTGAAAATGCCATTCTGGAATGTCAACTATGTTCTTTGTTAAACCAGGTCAACGGCAAGTAAAAATTGAGTTAAAAAGGATGGGTGCATAGTGGATATTGTTTCTACCTCATTATTGTTTAAAAATAAAGAATTGTCCCCTGTTGAATTAGTCAAGAAAACGTTAGACAAAATCTCGGAAGAAAATCCGAAGAATAATGCCTTTATTACAGTTTGCGAAAAAGAATCATTGCAGGCTGCAAAAGCATTAGAAAAAGAATTACTCGCAGGGGAAATAAGAAGTCCGCTCCATGGCATCCCCATCGCTGTTAAAGATTTAATTTTTACAAAAGGGATTCGCACAACCATGGGGTCGAAAGTGTATGAGCAATTTGTCCCCGATGTTGATGCAAGAGTCGTTCAAAAATTAAAGAATGCAGGAGCTATTATTATTGGGAAAACGAATACCCATGAATTTGCCTATGGCCCGATTGGCGATCGTTCTTATTTTGGTCCATGCCGTAACCCGCATAATTTAGATAAAATTACTGGAGGATCTAGCAGCGGATCGGGTGCAGCAGTAGCTTCTGGGATGGTTATGGGTGCTTTAGGGACGGATACAGGTGGTTCCATTCGGATTCCAGCAGCTGCCTGCGGAATAGTTGGAATGAAACCAACCTTTGGATCGGTAAGCAAAAAAGGAGCTTTTCCTTTAGCCTATACGCTTGATCATATTGGCCCTATGACCACAAATGTGAGGGATAATGCATTAATGCTGAACATACTGGCTGGCTATGATGCCGAGGATCCCTATTCGTTACATACGGAAAGCAGGGACTATTCCAGTCTAATCGGTCATGGCGTTAAAGGGAAAGTGATTGGCATCCCATCTGTTTATTTTGAAATGATTGATGAAGAGGTGCATGCAGCGGTCATGAATTGTATTCATCTTTATGAGCAGGCAGGAGCGGTCATCAAGAAAGTGGATATTCCTAATATGACTAAAGTGGCAAAGGCCCAGCTTGTGACGATTCAATCGGAAGCAGCGGCTGTCCATGTTGATACTTTAATTCACCACAAAGATGATATTGACGATGAAGTTTATGAAAGATTAGTAGCAAGTCAAGCAGTCAAAGGCTTTGAATATGTTCAATCTCAAATGGAAAGGAAGCAAATCATTGCAGATTTTAATCAAGTCTTTGATAAAGCCGATATCTTATTGACACCTACCCTGCCCATTCTTCCTACGGATATTGGGCAGCGTGATGTTGTTATACGAAATCAAACCGAGGCGGTCCGCCACGCATTGTTAAGGTTAACATCGCCAACAAACTATACGGGTAATCCATCATTATCTGTTCCGTGTGGACTGTCATCTAGTAAACTTCCAATTGGTGTCCAACTAATCGGAAAACATGGTCATGAAGCTGAATTATATCAATTTGGGTATGTTTTAGAGCAAATATTGAATAAGGCTCATTTTTCGATGCATGGGGACGGTTCTCTTGCTTCAATTTAGGGAAAATGGGCTATGGTGCCTGTCACCACCCGAAATCGCCCAAATTTTGTCGAAGATTGATAGATTTATATGAGTGAATAGAGTGATAAAATTGAGTTGCAACTGAATATTGTTAGGGTGGTGGTTGTTGCTCTTCTTTTCCGTTTCGGGAAGGGGGTGATAATCATGGAAACATTTCTTGAAATGCTACGAGAAATCCTTTAGGGAATTGTGCGGGAAACTACTGCATTTTTCTTTAGGAAAAACCTTCTAGAAAACAAGAATACCACCCTGCGCCGTCGTAAGCAAAAGGGTGGTTCCCGCAAAAACTAAAACATAGACAACTACCACCCTGACGGTAGCAGTTGCTGGGAGAAGTGTTCGCGCACTTCTCCTTTTTATATATACCCATTATACACAAAAAGATTCCATTTTAAAAGAAGGTGAGTCTAGTGCTCTGTCAACACCCGATTTGATGGGAAGCCCTTTTCTTGGGAGGAAGTTGGCAAAATGATTATGTCGTACGAAGACTTTCAGATAAAAATAGAGATGTGTGATATGACGGATGATTTGGAGTGAGGTGTGGGAGTCGGGGGTGATTTCATCTTAAGTCTTTTTACAAGACTTCGACACTCTGCTGCTGCCAAAATCAATATAAATCCAGTTGAGGGGAAGATTCTCGCCGTTACTAAATAATCGTTTGGTTAAATGACAAATTTTTTACCGAAATTGAGAGTAAAAGGTTATAAGATCGATTGTTTTTTAGCTTTTAACCAAACGTTTAAATGGGAAAAGCAGTGGTAGACAATGGTGAAAATTAACGATTTCCTGAGCTTGTGATACACGTGCCAGAAATGAACCGCCGAAATCTGGCAGCATTCATCAAAGTTTTTATGAGAGTAGAAGCATAAACATTGAATTAACAACGTTGTGGCACAATTTACGCAAACGTTTGTCTGAACGACACGCATTTTTGTGTAAGCGGAAGAAAAAGTCCGCCAGTGGCAGGACCTTGAATCAGTTTACATAAACGTTTATTTAGGTTGCACAGGAGCAACAATTTGTTGAAATCCAACGAACGAGAGTAGTTGTGAACCATAACCGTAAATAGATTTTATAGAGAATGAGGGCGGCTCTCATGTGATAAATCATGAAAGCCGTCCCGATATCTGAGAGTTAATCTGCCTCATCTTCAAAATTTTTATAATCCTCTAATGTTTCACGTGCCTCTCTTACAAACTCATCAGACTTTATTTCCAGCGCTTTTGAGACTTTAAAGACTGTATCCAGGGAAGGCTACGGAGTTTCACACTAGAGTACTTAAACGCATAAAGGAAGAAACATTGTTATTTCCTTGTGGTTGCTTCAGTGGAGCAATACAAATTCATTAATTGACTTACTAACTTATATTATCCAATACTATCCTATTGCAAAGCCCCGGCTATCGCTATTAGGCTTCGAATATACCGAAAAGCAGTGATAAAATCATTCGTCTCAAAACGATGGGTTTTTGGATTTGTCTTCTCTACGATTGGCAAAATTCCTGCAGCATCTGCTAATCCCGAATTTAGATAGGAAATTTCAACTACAAATGGACCTTGCATTAATACAGGTTTGATTTCTGGAATACGTGAAAGAGATTCCATGGTCTTTTCTCTTATTAAATCCCGTGCTCTTTGTGGACTTAAATTTCGTGCAGATTGCCGGTTAATAGTACGTTTTACGATTGCAGTTTCAATTCCAGGAATGAAACCCGTGGCCTCGCTAGCTATATGTTGACATCCTGTAACAAGGACAACAGGTACACCAAAATATCCAGCAATCCCTGCATTTATTGCGAATTCTCCCATGTCTTTATTATTAATTTTTATGTTTTCGATGACACCTCCATGAAAGGTATGATTCAATATACCGTCATTTCCCATTCTTGAATGGTAACCTAAAAAAATGGCAGCATCATAATTTGAACTAATTCCTTCCATCATCGCAAGAGGTTTTGGAGAACCAGTAATATATTCAGCAGATTGGTGTATAGCCTCTGGAATTAAATTACGCATCGTCCCATGTGAATCATTTACAACAACTTCTGTTGCACCTTGGGCTAATGCTCCGTCTATACACGCATTTACTTCTTCCGTCATTAATATTCTTGCCCGGTCGTGTTCCCGTCCATCGCGTGAAGTATGCTCGCGGTGAACAACTCCAGCAACACCTTCAATATCCGCAGAAATAAAAACTTTCAAACTTAATCCCTCCTAATTAAACCTATTAATTATATTTCCTTTTATATACTGTGCTTCCTACTTTCGTAAAAATAGGTTGAAATAGGTTCTTAGCTGTAATATACTATAACAAAAGATTCAGAAAAGTACAACAAATAGAAAGGGTGATCGATTTTGTATCCTATTAAACTAGTAGATGTATATCGAGGAAACAGAGTGGAAAGTTCACATTTTGGACATATAGCCGTTGTTGACTCAGAAGGTAAATTACTTTTTTCAGCTGGCAATCCGTATCGGGTAACTTATGCCAGGTCTTCTGTTAAGCCGCTGCAAGCAATACCAATAGTAGAAACAGGGGCTGCAGACCATTATGAGCTAAGTGAACAGGATTTATCGTTATGCTGTGCCTCACATAGTGGGGAAGCCCAGCATACCGATCGGGTACTGGAAATTCTCGGAAGGGCGGGTATTAAAGACTCTTCTTTGCAATGCGGCACACATATTCCTCATGCGCACGATACATACAAGAACTTGATTGCAGCCGGAAAAGAACTCACGCCTTTATATAACAATTGTTCAGGAAAACATACCGGGATGCTGATTACAGCTAAACACAATCATGAGACGCTAGAGGACTATTATTTACTTAGTCATCCCGTACAGCAAAGAATACTGAAAACGCTATCCGAGGTAACGGATTTCCCAATTGAAAAGATTGAAATGGGAGTAGACGGATGCGGCGTTCCCGTGCATGCCTTGCCACTGGAACGATTGGCTTATGGATTTGCAAGAATGGCACGGCCGGATTCATTAGGGGAAGACCGAGCTAAGGTGGCTAACCGGATTACTGCTGCCATGATGAAATATCCGGAAATGGTTGGAGGCACAGGGCGTTTTTGCACCGATTTTATGAAGGCAGCGAAAGGCCGTTTATTTGGCAAGGCCGGGGCCGAAGGAGTCTATCTGGCAGGCGATAGAGTAACTGGCCTTGGAATTGCGATAAAAATAGAAGATGGGAATGGGCGTGCAGTCTACCCGGCAGTTATTGAGACGTTAAGACAGCTTGGTTTCTTGGAGGAGGAACAGATTAACAGCCTCATGCATCACTATCGTCCTGTATTAAAAAATGCCCGCCAAGAGAATATTGGCGAACTGGTTCCATCATTTACGTTGCAAACGTGCTAAAGCACTATTGTAAAAAAAATTTTTAGTAAGGGGGAAACGATTTGTTAAAGAAAAAATATCTATCTGCTTTTCTAACCGCTTTTATTGCATTAATTTTGGTACTAGCAGGATGCTCCGGAAAATCTAGTACGGATGCAGACAAAAAGACCAAGACAGAGAATAATCCTAAAGAGCAGCCGCTTGCGAAAAAGGAGGGTAATTCCCTAACCATTGCAGTTTCGGCTAACCTTATCAGCATGGATCCGCAAGATACAAATGACACATTGTCAGGATCCATCCAATCGACTATGTTAGAAGGACTTGTTGGTTTTGACAAGGATATGAAAATGATTCCTGTATTAGCAGAAAGCTACGAAGCTAGCGATGATGCAAAGGTATTCACTTTCAAGCTAAGACAGGGGGTCAAGTTCCATGACGGTACCCCGTTTAATGCAGAGGCTGTAAAAGTAAATATTGACCGGGTAGCAAATCCGGAGAACAAATTAAAACGTTACAGTATGTTTGAGCTTGTTGAAAAAACAGAAGCAGTTGATGAGTACACATTCAGAGTTACATTAAAGGAACCATTTGGTGCCATGCTGAATAACTTTGCTCACCCAGCTGCAAGACTCATGAGCCCTGCGGCTATTGAAAAGTATGGAAAAGATGTAGCTACTCACCCAGTCGGAACGGGTCCGTTCAAATTTGCTGAGTGGGATCAAAGTGATCACTTATCGGTTGAAAAGAACCCAGACTATTGGCAGAAAG
This sequence comes from Neobacillus sp. PVCKKU3, assembly GCF_058323225.1. Classification (NCBI taxonomy): domain Bacteria; kingdom Bacillati; phylum Bacillota; class Bacilli; order Caryophanales; family Bacillaceae; genus Neobacillus; species Neobacillus sp. PVCKKU3. Next base: position 19,620 of record NZ_JBLVQN010000019.1, on the reverse strand, counting down.
GATTGCCAAAAGTGGACGGTATCAAATTCAAGCCTGTACCTGAAAACGGTGCCCGTGTAGCCATGCTGCAAACAGGTGAAGCTGATTATATTTACCCGATCCCTACTGAACAAGCGGAATCGATAAATGGAAAAGATGGAATCGTAGTAGAAAATAAGCAATCCATTGTGGCGCGCTATATGACGATGAATACTACGAAGAAGCCTTATAATGATGTGAAGGTACGTCAAGCTATTAACTATGCCATAAATAAAGAAGCATTTTTAAAGGTAGTTTATAGTGGATACGGCAGCAAATTGGATTCTATTATTCCGGAAAAGCTTCAATTCTATTCTAAACAGACGCCATATCCTTATGATCCCGAAAAGGCTAAAAAGTTGTTGAAAGAAGCAGGATATGAAAATGGTTTTGAAACGACGATATGGGGCGCAAATAGCTCGACTACAATGAAGGCTATGGAGTTCATCCAACAGCAGCTATCACAGGTAGGCATCAAAGTAAGTGTTGTTCCAATGGAGTCCGGTACACTCTCAGATAAAATTTGGAATGTTCAAAATCCAAAAGACGCTGAAGTGGAACTCTATTATGGCGGCTGGTCTTCTTCCACAGGGGATGCGGACTGGGGAATCCGTCCATTGTTAGCTGGACAATCTGCACCTCCAAAATCCTATAACACTGCCTATTATGAAAATAAAAAAGTAGATGAATTGATTAAGGCAGCACTACAGACAGCGGATTCAGGAAAACGCAAAGAGGCCTATGCTGAAATTCAAAAACTCGTTTGGGAAGATGCACCTTGGGCTTATTTGGTTGTCGATGATACGATTTCAGGGAAAAAGAATTACGTAGATGGTATTTACTTGCTTCCTGATGGGGCGATGAACGCAAACAACGCTGAAATAAAAAAATAGAAAATAGTAGTGGGCGCTAATGATGAATTAGCGCTCACTATATATCGGAAGGAGGAGGGTTATGTTTCGTTATATTGTAAAACGCTTGTTGGGGGTTATCCCTACTCTATTCATTGTTTCGATTTTCATATTTATGTTTGTCCATATGATACCGGGCGATCCGGCACGGCTCGTAGCAGGACCTGATGCAAGCCATAAGGATATTGAACTTGTCCGTCAAGAACTTGGTTTGGATAAACCTGTCGTGACACAATACTTTACATATGTAGGAAACCTCTTTCAGGGAGATTTGGGTACATCTATGAAAACAAAGCGCCCTGTATACGATGAGATTGCCGTCAGATTCATGCCGACATTTTGGTTAACAGTTTGGAGCATGGTCTGGGCAATTGTATTTGGGCTGTTAATTGGTGTTATATCCGCAACAAAGAGGAATAAGTGGCAGGACTATACGGGTATGTTTGGTGCGGTATCCGGAATTTCGCTGCCATCTTTTTGGCTCGGTTTGATGCTGATTCAATTATTTTCGGTCATGTTAGGCTGGTTCCCGACAGGAGGAAATGACTCTTGGAAGAGCTATATTTTGCCGTCACTCACTTTGGGGGCAGGGGTAGCAGCTGTTATTGCTCGTTTTACTCGTTCTTCCTTGATGGATATTTTAAGAGAGGATTATATCCGTACTGGGAGGGCCAAAGGCCTTAAGGAAAATGCAGTAGTTTGGAAGCATGCTTTAAAAAATGCAATGATTCCTGTTGTGACCATGACGGGATTGCAGTTTGGGTTTTTATTAGGAGGATCCATTGTGGTTGAGACTGTATTCAGCTGGCCCGGCCTTGGCCGCTTGTTAATTGATTCGGTATCTTTCCGCGATTATCCATTAATTCAAGGTGAAATGTTGCTTTTTGCCTTAGAGTTTATTTTGATTAATCTGATTGTAGATGTTTTATACGGGGTCATGAATCCGCAAATTCGTTATGAGTAATGAGAGGGGGAAGAAAATTGGAAAATGGAACGATAGTTGTTCAATCGACTGAACAAGTTACCCATCAAGAAGTTGAAAAGGTACGAACCCCGTTTAAGGAGTTTTGGCGGAAATTTAAAAAACAGCGGCTGGCATTGGTTGCCGGATGTTTTGTTGGATTCCTCTTTATTATAGCTATTTTTGGCCCGATTATTACTCCCTATTCTTCGGTAGAGCCAGACTATGAAAAAATTTTAAGTCCGCCATCAATGGAGCATTTTGCTGGAACGGATGCTTTTGGCAGGGATATATTCAGCCGGATTATTGAAGGAACAAGAATTTCTCTTTTTGTTGGTTTAAGTTCCGTACTTGTGGGAGCTTTGGGAGGAACGGTCCTTGGTCTCATAAGTGGATTCTATGGTGGATGGATCGATAGTTTAATCATGCGATTTTGTGATGTGTTATTCGCCTTCCCGGGTATTTTGCTGGCAATTGGTATTATTGCCATTTTAGGACCAGGTCTGGGGAATGTTATCATTGCCGTAGCCATATTTGGCATCCCAACATTTGCAAGGATTGTTAGAAGCAGCACTCTTTCTATTAAAGCCACTGTATACGTTGAATCAGCAAGATCTATAGGGGCACCTGCTAAACGGATTATTTGGAAACATATTTTCCCAGGTACTGTTTCAAGTATTATTGTGTATTTTACTATGAGAATCGGAACATCGATTCTAACGGCTGCCAGTCTTAGCTTTTTAGGGTTGGGTGCCCAGCCCCCATCTCCGGAATGGGGTGCGATGCTTAGTTCCGGCAGGGATTTCTTAAATACAGCCCCGCATGTCACCATTTTTCCTGGCTTAGCTATTTTTATAACGGTACTAGCATTCAATCTGTTGGGCGATGGGTTACGAGATGCCCTTGATCCAAAGATGAAAGATTAAGAGACAGGGAGCGATTATATGAACAATAAGCTGTTAGAAATATCAAACTTAAAAACTTATTTTTTCGTGGATAATCGTCAGATACCTGCAGTTAACGGGGTCGATCTATATATAAAAGAGGGGGAAACACTGGGTGTTGTAGGGGAATCCGGGTGTGGAAAGAGCGTGACATCCCTTTCGGTAATGGGGTTACTTGAGCATACTCCAGGAAGAGTGGTAGATGGCTCCATTCGTTTCAAAGGGAAAGATATTTTGTCTTTGTCGGGAGATGAAATGAGAGAAATACGCGGCAATGAAATAGCGATGATCTTTCAGGAACCGATGACTTCACTGAATCCGGTCTATAAAATCGGCGAGCAAATTGGTGAGGCTGTTAAGCTCCATTTAAAATATGACAAAAAAAAGGCTAGAGAACATGTGATTAATATGTTAAAGCTTGTCGGAATCCCTCGTGCTGAGGAAATAATAGATGAATATCCCCATCAGCTGTCCGGAGGTATGAGGCAAAGGGTCATGATTGCCATGGCAATGGCATGCGACCCAACACTTTTGATTGCAGATGAGCCAACGACTGCTCTAGATGTAACGATTCAAGCTCAAATCTTAGAGCTCATGAAAAAATTAAAAAATGAAAAAGGGACAGCTATCATGCTCATTACGCATGATTTGGGTGTCGTAGCAGAAATGTGTGACCGCGTAGTAGTGATGTATTCCGGGAAAGTGGTAGAGGAAGCTGATGTCATAGAGATTTTTGAAAACCCAAAACATCCTTATACGCAAGGATTACTTAACTCTATTCCAAAATTCGGGCAAAAAACGACTAGACTTGATCCTATTCCTGGAAATGTCCCCAACCCTGCTAATATGCCGAAAGGCTGCAAATTTGCACCACGCTGTTCACAAGCAATGGATATTTGTAAAGAAAACGAACCGGATTTGCTGCAAGTTTCAAACGGGCATCAATGTCGCTGTTTCCTATATCAGAAGGAACTGACAAAGGGGGCAAAATAAATGGCAGAACTGTTGGTAGAGGCAAAAAATTTAAAGAAACACTTTCCTGTTAGAAAAGGATTGTTTGGGCAAAAAAAGTCATATGTTCGGGCTGTAGATGGAGTTTCACTTTCCATTCAAAAGGGAGAAACAATGGGATTAGTTGGGGAAAGCGGCTGTGGTAAGTCTACAACAGGCCGGATGATCATGAGGCTGCTAGCGCCAACTGATGGAGAAATTTGGTTTAATGGAAGAGATATTAGCAAGTTAAATGACAAACAATTACTAGAAACAAGAAAAGAATTACAAATGATTTTTCAAGATCCTTATGCTTCCCTAAATCCACGTATGAATATTGGGGATATTATTGGTGAGCCTTTAGTTATTCATGGCATGATGACAAAAAAAGAAAGAGAAAAAAGAGTGCACGAACTATTAGAATATGTGGGTCTTAGTTCGTATCAAGCAAACCGTTATGCCCATGAATTTAGCGGAGGACAGCGACAAAGAATTGGGATTGCACGTGCACTTTCCGTAAATCCAAAACTAATCGTAGCAGATGAACCCGTATCAGCATTAGATGTTTCCATTCAATCACAGGTATTAAACCTTATGCAGGATTTACAGAAGGAATTTGGATTAACCTATCTCTTTATTTCTCATGATCTGAGTGTCGTAGAGCATATTAGTGATCGTGTAGGCGTAATGTACCTTGGAAGAATCGTGGAAATTGCTAGCAAAGAGTCCATATACGCAAATCCATTACACCCGTACACTAAAGCATTAATGTCTGCAGTCCCTATTGCTAATCCGCGTATTAAAAGAGAACGAATTGTTTTGCAAGGAGATATTCCAAGTCCATCGAATCCCCCAACAGGATGTACATTTCATCCCCGTTGCAGTGCTTGTATGGAAATCTGTAAAACTGTCGTTCCAGAGTTGAAAGAAATTGAGCCAGGGCACTTTTCCGCCTGCCATTTATATAATCAATAATTGGCGCTTAAGAAGAAAGGAGTGAAAGTGATGCGGCCCAAAAAAGTGTTAACTATTATTTCCATTCAGGATGAATATCTGGCAATGGTTTCAAAACAAATGACAGAAATTGCTGGAGATTTAATCAGGATTCGTCCAATTTCGATTAAGAATTTATCCAGAGAGGAAATTTCAAAAGATGATATTGTTCTATTAGGGGCAAACTTTATTTTTCCGCTTGTTCGTCCCTTTTTGCCTGATGGAGTTAACTGTGTAATCGCCGAACGAGGATTTAATTATGTAAATATGGCTAAGCTGCTTTCATCTCCTAAAGGACAAAATATTTTAGTAGTAAACGACACAAAGGAAAACACAGATGAAACAGTTCAAGCACTTCAAGAGGCAGTGTTTGAGCATAACTATTTTGGCTATAATCCAGATTCAGGTATTCCTTTTAATATTGATTATGTAGTGACTCTAGGGGAGATGCAACTAGTTCCAGAGGGTGGATTTGAAGTAATCGATATAGGCTACCGGGTTCTCGCCTTGAAAACGGTTTTTGAAGTGTTTAAATTGCTTGGATTAGATTGTTCTCCGATCTTTTTAACCAATCGTTATATGAAATCCCTAGTCGCTTTATCTAATGAAACCAATAATTTGAAGACTTCTGCCTTCTTTAGTGAATGGGGAGGGCACGGAGAGGGAAGAACAGCCAAGTATTTTTTTGATGATGTGATTGCTAATAGCAAGGCGATGAAAGATACTTTATACATTGCAAAAAAGCTTGCTAAAATGGGTGAGCCTGTACATATTTTTGGGGAAACCGGCACTGGAAAAAGAATGCTCGCACAGGCCATTCATAACGATTCTTTCATGAAGGATGGACCTTATCTTAGTATCAGTTGTGCAGGATGGCCTCCAGATGTACTGGAAAGATATTTTTACGGAACAGAATTAGATGGGCAGATTTCTCCCGGCATTTTTGAAATGGCAAATGGCGGGACGCTGTGCATTGAAGATATTGATGAACTGCCTATTTCCATGCAAGGTAGGCTTCTTCAAACGCTTGAGGAAGGCCAGGTTATTAGGTTAGGCGGGAAACAGCCAATTTCTGTCCAGGTAAGGATTATTACGATTAGTAATAATGATCTTTCATTGTTAATGGAAGAAAGTAAATTTCGTAAGGATTTATTTTATTATTTGGCTGTATTAACCTGTAAAGTTCCTTCTTTGTCAGAGAGGAAGGAAGATTTTGAGTCGCTCATTCAAACCTATCTTCAATCTCATTTATTTCATGAAAAATTGGCTATACCTCCTGATCTGATTAACCTTTTAAAACACTATTCTTGGCCTGGAAATGTAAAAGAATTATTCAATGCTGTTTCATACATGGCCTGCTTAGTGGAAAAGGAATTAACGCTGGAGTCATTGCCGTTTTATATTAAGGGCAGGCTTCAAAAAAATATAAAGGAATCGATTCCTTTGCAAGAAATGACTGAGAGTGAATTAAATGAACTTATATTAAATATTGAAGAACATGGATTCTTAGAAGAGAGCCTTGCCATACTTGAGATTTTTGAACTAGGTAAGAAACAGTGTGAATCCTATGGCCGGACGGTTGTTAAGGGAAGGCTGCAGGAAAATGGACTTACTCTGTCGGAACAGCAGTTGCGATTACGACTAGAAGTCCTTAACCAATTGGAATTGTTGAATGTTCGTCAAGGTCGTTCAGGAACAACCATTTCTAGAAAAGGTGAGTTATTTTTACAAATGATTCGTTTAAAAACAACTTGATTAAACAACATGAGCTTTTGTCATTAATGGATTTGGAAGAACTGCCACTGAAGGGAATAATGGAAGGGTCCGGGAGGCAATCCCTTACCACAAATTAATAGGGCATCTTCTTAAGGAGAGGGTAGAAATGATTTCGGCATATTTTAATGGGAAATTTGTTGATTCCAATGATCCGGTTATACCAATTGATGAAAGAGGCCATCAATTTGGTGATGGAGTATACGAGTATATCAGAATTTATAATGGAAAACCTTTTATGCTTGAGGAACATGTAGATAGATTATATCAAAGTGCATATGCTATAAAATTACAGATTGATCCTAATCGTGATGCCCTTAAAAATACTATGTTGAAACTTATTCAAAAAAGCGGCTTAACCAATCTAGATCTTTATGTACAAGTGACAAGGGGGATAGCACCAAGAAACCATCTATTTCCAGACTGCTCCGTATCTGTATCAATGACTGTTAAACCTTTTCGAACAATTCAAATGGGAGAAAAAGGAGCCGGCGTCATGCTGTGCCTGGATGAACGTTGGCAAAACTGTTACATAAAATCACTAAACTTATTGCCGAATATTTTGGCTAAACAATCTGCTTATGAGAAAGGATTTCTAGAAGCAGTTTTAGTACGAGATGGTAAAGTGACGGAAGGAACGAGTTCTAATGTATATATAGTAAAAAATTCATCCATCATTACAACACCACTTTCAAAACATATTTTATCTGGAATTACAAGAATGGCAGTAAAGGACATCGCAATAGAGACTGGAATTCCATTTATCGAAAAACAGTTCACCCCAGATGAAATGATCCAAGCAGATGAAATATTCATTACAAGCACATCATTAGAAATTATGCCGATTGTTCGAGTTGAAGATAAGGAAATTAATGGAGGGAAAACAGGGACTATTACAAGGACCTTGCAGGAACGATTTAAGGAGAGAATATTTAATTCTTCCCAGTCTAACTTTACTTCCTTGTAGAAGCGAGGGGGCGGTTCTCATGTTTGATTCCTACCCGATAGATTCGGGTGCCTGTCACCACCCGCAAATTGTCGAAATCTCCTCGACATTATCGGGTGGTGACAGGCACTGTTATCAAAAGCTAATCAAATTAACCAGTCTTTTCTTTAATTTATTCCGATCTACTTCATATCCGATTCCAGCGCCTGTTGGAACTTCGATGATTCCATTGTCCATGGTTACTTCTGGACAGATGATATCTTCATCCCAATAATGGTCAGAAGGTGCTGTATCACCAGGAATCGTGAAACCTGGCAATGAGGTAATATGGATATTATGGGCTCTTCCAATGCCGGTTTCTAGCATGCCTCCACACCATACCGGAATATTGTGGCTTTGGCATAAATCGTGAATCCTTTTTGCTTCGTGATGGCCGCCGACACGTCCAATTTTAATGTTTACAATGCGGCCGCTGCCCAACTCAATCGCTTTTTTAGCTGTTTCAAAACTGTAAATACTTTCGTCCAGGCATATAGGTGTTTGAAGCTGTCTTTGAAGTTTAGCGTGATCAATAATATCATCATGTGCTAATGGCTGTTCGATCATAATCAGATTGTAATCATCTAATTTTTTCAAATGTTCGATATCCTTAAGGGTGTACGCAGAGTTTGCATCTGCCATTAATGGGACATCAGGCAGCTTTTCACGTACAGCACGGATGTACTCAAGATCAGCACCCGGCGCAATTTTCACTTTTATTTTTTTAAATCCTTCATTAACATACTGCTCAACTTTATCGACTAAATGGGCAGGAGTTGGCTGGATTCCGATACTTTTGCCTACCTCTATTTCTTTCTTCAAGCCGCCCAGAACTTGGTGTAACGGTTTTTCGTTTTTCTTCGCAAAAACATCCCATATCGCGGTTTCAATCGCAGCTTTCGCTATATTGTTTCGTTTCACAAAATGAAACATATCAAACACTTCATCTGGATGGGCGATCTTTTTTTTTAGAATGGCAGGAATCAAGAATTTCTCCAACATATGTATGGCTGTCACAGTCGTTTCTTCATTATATTCCGGCACATCAAACGTTACGGTTTCTCCCCAGCCGGAGAGGCCGGATTGGTCAACCACTTCGACAATCCCGACCGTCTTCGATTGAATGGTTCCAAAGCTGGTTGTAAAAGGCGCCTTTAACGATACTTCAATAATATGCAGGTTTACTTTATCAATGCGTAGGGATTCCATTTCCTAATCCTCCATAGCGTGTATATTTAAGATTTCGTTAAAGATACTGACTCCATTCAATAAGGATTCAATCTCAAAATGCATATAAGGATGATGCAGACCTGGTGCTAAGTCACAACCTAATCCAATCATGGTTGCTTTTAAGTGCGGTTTATTTACTTTATAATAATGGAAGTCGTCCCCACCAGGAGTATTCACAGGAGGCGTTAATTTTTCACTGCCTAACACATTTTCAATCGCTTTGGCAGCAAACTCTTGTGCCCCTTCACTTGACTCTGCCGCGACAATTCCGTAATCGTTTGTAATCTCAATATTCGTTTGATAGATTACCTGTGCATTTTTAATAATCTCAAGCACAGCAGTATGCATAGTATCCATCAGTTCGTTTGTTTGTGCTCTCATATCGATGGCTAAAGATGCTTTTCCTGGGATAATATTTGTATTTTTGCCGCCAGCCAAAAATCTTGTTACTTTCGCAGAATGCGGAATATTGGGATCAAAATACAAGGAATGAAGTGCATTCATGATATAGGCGCCAATTTCAACGGCATTTTGGGTTAAATGTGGTCTGGCTCCATGGGCATCATCGCCGTTTATTTCAAATTCGATCGACCGCGTTGCACCGTGAACAATTGCTGGTGCTGCATATCCGGTTCTCATTTCTTGGATTGGACGGAGATGAATGCCATATAAATAATCGACGTCGTCTACGATGCCTTTTTCAACTAGTTTCAGCGCACCGGCCCCAACTTCTTCTGCCGGTTGAAAAATGAAACGGATGCCGATTTGCTTTTTCAGCTGTTCATTATGCTGGATACTCCATAAAACGCCTAAAACCATCGTCATATGGGCATCATGTCCGCATGAATGATTGGCCTGCATCTTTCCGTTTACTTCTTGATACAAGGCGTCCATATCGGCACGAATCGCAATAATCGGGCGATCGCCGCTAAAATTCCCGATATCACCAATCACACCAGTGCAATCATCGAAGCTGACGACCTGGTGGCAGCCTGCATCCTTTAAAATTTGTTCAATATATTTCGTGGTTTCTATTTCTTCCCAGCTTAGCTCGGGATTTTTATGAAGATAATCAAAAGTTTCCAGGATTTTTTCTTTTAATGTTTTTGGTAAAGTTGGTGTAGCCACCTTAGCCATCCCTTTCTTTACTTAATGTAATATTTTTTAATCGGATTCACTAATTCTACTTTTTCCATTCTTTTTGCGAGATGAAGAAGAATCGAATTTAACAGGGAAAAGGTAACGGGACCCTTTTCCAATATGGAGTTTTGCGCGATTTGGATGGACAGCACATAATCTCCCAAATGACTAATGGGTGATAGCACCGAATCGGTAATGATGATCACCGTATTCCCGTTTTCCTTTGCTTCTTCCGCAATTCTGATTGATTCAAGGGCATAACGGTAATAGGAGAAAATCACGACACAGTGCTCTTTTCCTTCTTTCATAATTCCGGTATCCGTTTCCGGGCGGTATAGCGATGTGTTTGATAATAAACTATTAAGAATAAACGAAAACCAGTGTGCGTATGAAAAAGAATGATAGTATCCTACAACTTTTATCTCTTTTGCTTTGATTAGCGTTTCAACAACTTGTTCCACTGTATTCCAGTCGATATTGGAAGATGCCTGCTGAATGTTTTGCGCATCTACATTCATAATGCTTTCAAATGAATTCTCATTTTTTTGAAAAAGCTCATCGGAATCCAATTTTAACGAAAGCAGTGAATGCTGGACATCCAGCTGTAATTCACGATAGCCGTGATAGCCAATCGCTTTGCAAAATCGGACCACCATTGTCTCACTAACATCCAGCGTTTCTGCATTTTTTTTCGCAGAATAGGTGGCAAACATAATCGGATTTGCCAGCAGTGCTTCTGCGATTTTTTTTAAGCCTTTTGTTAAATGAGGATAACTTTCTTTTGTGCGGTCGTAATAATTCATAATACACCCTCTATTTTAATTAGAATGGTCCCCAGTTGATTAAAACTCCGATGACAATCGTGATGAGTCCAATTATAAACCAGATGGCCACTAAAGGCAGTATGAATCGTACCCATTTTGTATAAGGAATACCGCTGGCAGCTAAAACCCCCATTAAAACTCCAGATGTTGGGTTAAAGCAGTTTACCACACCTTCACCAAGCATGATGGCTTGGATCATAACCTGACGTGTAATATGCATTAAGTCGGCCAGCGGCGTAAGAATTGGTACTAAGACAACGGCTTCTCCGCTTCCGGATGAGATAAAGAAATGTAAGAAAGCACTTAAGATATACATGCCAACTGCGCCAAATACCGGGTTTAAGCCATGCAACAAATTGGCAAGCGAATTAACGATCGTATCGAGCATATTCCCGTCTTGTAAGACAATCGAAATCGATCTTGCCATCCCCACAATGAGTGCACCATATATCAGCTTCTGACAGCCGCCGATAAAGGTTTTGGCAATATCGTTAATCTTCATGCCGCCAATGATTCCTGCGGCAACAGCAATGAAAATAAAGATAGCAGCCATTTCCACATCGGTCCAACCTAATTTAAAAGCTCCATACACATAACCAATTAGTGATAATGCTGTAACCGCTAAAATCAGTTTATGCTTCCAATGGAAGGTAAGTTTTTCCGGTTTTGCTGCTTGAATATTTTGGTCCGGAAACCACTCATCACCTAACAGACTTTTCTTAGTTTTCTGTAATCTTTTGGTGTAAAAGTAGAGGTAGCCAATGGTTGCTAACGTGAAAGCCAAGTAGTTTACAAGCCTGAGGCCCATACCAGAGAACATTGGAAGTTCTGCCATCTTTTGTGCAACCCCTAAAGGCGTAGGCGATAAAATGGTAGAGTTAAATCCTGAATAAGCACCTAAATAAATAATGGCAGCTCCAACCATTGCATCCCATTTAAGAGCTCTTGCAACAATTAGGCCCAGCGGAATAAAGCCGATAACAGAGTTCACAACAATCCCGGTCGTTCCTAAGAAAGAAAATAATAGGCCAACTACGGCAATAAATAATAATTGCTTGGTTTTAAACTTATCAACAACTGAATGGATGAGACTATTGACGGCACCTGTTTTTTCAAGAATAGCAAGCGTACCGCCTGTAAAGAGAACTAAAAAGATAATAGAAGCCGAGGCGGCCATTCCTGCTGGTATTGCTGAAAAGAATTTAATAATGCTGACCGGAGTTTGCTCAATACCGTGATAACTGCCCGGTATGACAGAAGTGATGCCCCCATTTTCCACTCTCTTAAATGCTCCTGCCGGGATGACATAAGAGGCAATAGCCGCAATCAGTGCAATTACAAACATCAGCACATAGGCGTCCGGCTGTTTAAACGTCTTTTTCTTTTTTTCTTCTAAAGCTGCTTCTGGACGTGGATTCATACTCAACCCGTGTTCCCCCTTTTTCTTTTAATGTAATAAAGGATTTAAAAAATTCTTAAATTAGTAACAATTATAATAAAGGATTTCCGTTATTTCAATAAATTTTGAATTAAATGATTTATTTTATAAAAAATTAGGGTGAAGGGACCATCCAGGGGGATTTCCGGTTTTTGATTTCGTGTTAAATAGTGCCCATCAAAAATTTTGCGTAAAGATTATACCCATAAAATGGCTAAATGCCCGACTAGCTCTTATCCGCTAGTCGGGCCAAATGATTGTTGGGTGACCATGGGGAGTTCTAGTGGCTTTTTATGGGGGAGCACCAAAAAAAGATCATGGAAGCCGTCCCTGTGGAATCTTTATATAAGATTCGACATTCTTCTGCTGCGATAATAAATATAAATCCAGTTGACGGTAAGGTTCATGTTGATACTAATCAATCATTTGGTTAAATGACAAAATTTTTTGCGGAAAAGCGATGAGAAAATGATTATATCCATCGTTTTTTTGTTTTAATCAAACGTTTATTTAGTAAAATCGGTAGTGAGATTTGGCGGAAATTAGGTGATTTCCGAGTTTGTGTTTCCACTGCCAGAAATGAGCTGTCTTATTTTGGCATCATTCATCAAAATTTTTACGAATAGGGAGCAGGATGTTGATTTATCAACGTTTTGGGGCAGTTTAATTAAACGTTTGTCTGACCGACAGGCATTTTTGTAAAAGTGGCAGTTTAATTCCTCTAGTGGCTAGGCTTTGAATCGGTTTAATTGAACAATTGATTAGGTTGGGCAGGGGCAACAATTTGTTGAAATTGATTGAACGATAATAGATGTGAACATTATTTTTGTGAGTCGTAGGGACGGTTGAGACCACTAAAAAGTACGGTTTTATTTAGAAAAGCGGATACTAGGGCGTTGATGACCTGATAGTCAGATTAGATATTACCTGTTAAAAAAGCTTAAGGATTAATAGATCCTCAAGCTTTTTTTTAATATAATCAGTGTTCAATGAAAGAGTATTTTGTACAGACGCTTCTGAGCTTAACAATAAGGTATTGTTCCCGTTTAATCCACAATTAGCTTATATCGCAATATAGCCGCCAGCCCTGCGCCGTGCTTGAATTCACCAGATTTAATTAGGTTATTTAAATCTTTCATCGAGATTTTATGTACTTCAATTTGTTCGCTGCTTTCCAGGTTTTGCTCCGTTGCTGTTAACCCTGCTGCTGCAAATAAATGAATCTCCTCGCTTGTAGAACCAGGAGAAGGGTAGAAGCTTCCTAGATCCAGCCAGTGCTCACCCTTGTAGCCTGTTTCTTCCTCTAGTTCCCTTTTTGCCGTTTCCAGAGGAGTAGGGTCGGTATCATCAATCATTCCCGCTGGCAGCTCCCATTGCCAGCTTTCCATGGCGTGGCGATATTGTTTTATACAGACAATTTCATTATTATCGGTAATCGGAAGGATGCACACACCTTTTGCAAAATCTATATAGGAAAACGCCTTTTCATCCCCATTTGGGAGAATGACCTGATCCTTTGTGATTTGAAAACGATCTACTTTTTCATTTGTAGAACTCTTAATCTTCCAAGACATATTATCCACCTCAAGTTTTAATCATTACCCCCATTTTACACGGATTCCACTAGAAAAAACATTTTTTCAAGATTAGGTAGTCAGATGACTAAACAGTTGGGCAGAAGTATTACATTTTTGAAGGAGAGAGAAGGGGGTGATTAATTTGAGTGCTGATAGCCTAAATTTCCCCGATTACCACTGAGGATTTATTTACTCCTATGTTATTAAAAAAGCCTTCCTTAATGGGGTTGTTGACAATCTAATAGGAGTTCCCAGCTGCGTAATTAAAGATCTCGCTGTCATATTTGTTATTTATGCAACGTGACAGGGGAAAACTAGAACACCGCCTTAAATTGTTTTCAGAAAATTTTTTAGAGTTAAAAACTTTATATACACAGATGAAAATAAGTGTGCTACAATAGGTTTAGTTAGAAAAACTTGGTTTAGTATAGTAAACCAAAATGAGAGGGTTTTCAAAATGGATAAAAAATATTGGGTTCCAGCCATAGAAAGAGCAGATAGCATTCTGAACATCATTGCAAACCAGCCCAATGAATACCGGTTGATTGATCTTTCAAATACATTGAATATCAACAAAAGCTCCCTTTATTCCATGTTAAATACCTTGGAATCATTAGGGTGGATTAAAAAGGAAAGGGATGATACATATTCTCTTGGAATGAGGATGGGAGTCTTAAGTGCCTTGTATTTTAGCCGGTTTGATCTTATTGCCACATTTTCAACGGAAGCGGTTTCGAGCGTGAAACAATTAAATGAAACTTTGCAGCTCTCCATTTTAGATGGTACCGAAATTTTGTATGTGGCTAAGAAAGAGGGCTCATCCCCTGTAAGACTTGCCACCGATCCGGGAATGAAATTTCCTGCACATGCGACTGCAATGGGGAAGGCCCACTTATCCAAATATAGTTTCGAGCAGCTGCAAGAGCTATATGAGGGGAAAAACCTAGACCCTAAAACACCTTATACCGTCACAACGTTGAGGGAGATGTGGGAGCAAATTATGTTGTTGAATGACAACGGTTACGTCCTGGAATGCCAAGAAGCGGTAGAGGGATTTGCCTGTGTGGCCGCGCCCATTAGAAATCATGAAAATGAAATCATCGCAGCAGTAAGTGTAACCATGCTCACCAGCAATTTTGAAAAAAAGCAAGAGGAAGCAAAGCGAGAAATTATCGATTTGGCAAGGCGAATTTCACTGAGAGCTGGATTTGTATCCCCTGCTTAAACACATTTTCCACCAGAGAAAATTTGGTGGGAGGTGTATGGTTTTATGAAAGGGTTTTCACTAACCTGTTGATAAAAAATATACGAGGGAGGCAATAAAAATGAAGATCATGAAAACCGTTGAAAAAATTCCTGGTGGCTTGATGGTTGTACCACTCTTTATGGGTGCTTTAGTTAATACATTTTTCCCTGACCTGGCGAAGTACTTGGGGTCATTTACTCTAGGCCTTACAACTGGAACGACCGTTATTTTAGCAGTATGGTTTGTTTGTTTAGGAGCTTCTATACAATTAAAGTCAACGGGTGTTGTGTTAAGAAAATCAGGAACGCTATTAGTCACAAAAGTCGGAACGGCCTGGGTTGTTGCTTATGCTTCTTCCCAATTTCTCGGTAATGGAATGATAGAATCAGGTTTCTTTGCAGGGCTTTCCACTCTTGCCTTAGTGGCTGCGATGGATATGACGAATACAGGATTATATGCTTCCCTTATG
The DNA here is from genome assembly GCF_058323225.1 of Neobacillus sp. PVCKKU3. Classification (NCBI taxonomy): domain Bacteria; kingdom Bacillati; phylum Bacillota; class Bacilli; order Caryophanales; family Bacillaceae; genus Neobacillus; species Neobacillus sp. PVCKKU3. Next base: position 4,121 of record NZ_JBLVQN010000019.1, on the reverse strand, counting down.
GACCAATATGGGACAAAAGAAGAAGCGGGCGCGTTTGTATTAATGAATATTGAATCTGGCCCTTTGATGACCTTGATTATTTTAGGAACAGCAGGAATTGCTTCATTTGAGCCTCACCTATTAATGGGGATTGTCTTGCCATTTGTTATTGGATATATCCTTGGGAATTTAGACAGTGACATTCGAGAATTCTTGAGCAGAGCAATTCCTGTATTGATTCCGTTTTTCGCTTTTTCATTAGGAAATGGCATTAAATTAACGGTTCTTGCTGAAACAGGACTGCTTGGCGTATTTTTTGCTTTAGCTGTTATTGTCATTACAGGGATTCCATTAATTATTACAGATATTTTCATTGGTAAAGGAAATGGCACGGCCGGGATTGCTGCTTCCAGTACCGCAGGGGCTGCTGTCGCCACACCGATGTTGGTGGCGGAAATCGTTCCGGAATTTAAAGCAGCAGCACCAGCAGCAACCGCTTTGGTGGCCACGGCCCTCATTGTTACGGCAATTGTCGTACCAATCATTACCGGACTGTATGCAAAAAATGTGAGGAAAATAAAATTTTTAAACAAGAGAATGGCAGCTTACGACCAAAGTGCCGTACTTAAAAAAGCAAATTAACGGTGCTGACCGCCAGTCTTATAAAATAAATAGTAAAAGGATGAGATGAAGATGTTTAAAGGTATTTTTACACCAATTATTACAATATTAGATGAAAGCGGAAAATTTGATTTTCCAAAAATGGAAGCACATATTGATCATTTAATTGATGGTGGAATCAATGGCATTCTGTTCTTTGGCAGCATTGGTGAGTTTTTTGCTTTCACCTTAGAGGAAAAAAGGAGACTCGTAGATTTTGCAGTAGAAAAAGTGAATAAGAGAGTTCCGGTGCTTGTGGGTATCGGCGGAACCAACATGGACGAAGTGATTGAATTAGGGGAGTACTGTAAGAATGCAGGCGCGGATGGCCTTGTGATCATTTCACCTTATTATTTTGGGCCAACGGAAGAAACAGCCGAAAGATTTTTTGGAAAAATTGCTGAATCAGTCGATTTGCCTATTATGTTATACAACTTCCCGGCGCGGACAGGAAATGACTTAAGTCCGGAATTGGTATATAAATTAGCGATGAAATATAAAAATATTGTCTCCATCAAAGATACCGTTGACAATATCAGCCATACCAGAAAAATCATCCAAAAAGTCAAATCGGCAAGACCAGATTTCACAGTGCTATCAGGATTTGATGAATATTATATCGTGAACCGTATTTCTGGCGGCGACGGGGTCCTAAGTGGATTAACCAATGTGGAACCTGAATTATTTGCCACTTTGCATAAATCCTATGAAAATAAAGACTTTGTCACTGTCGAAAAATGCGGCAGCCAAATAGCTGCCTTAATGCAGCTATACGATACTACCGACCTATTCATCGCAGCCATAAAAGGAGCAGTAAAAGCAAAAGGACTCGACATCACCCCATACACCAAAGAACCAGCCATACAACTAACACAAGAACAATATCAAAACATAAAAAACATCATTGAAGAGGCAAAAGTGAAGCATGGGGACGGTTCTTATGCATCAGTTTAAAATGAATGAGAAATTAGTGCTTAGTTCTTTCGGTAAATCGGAATAGAATACTAGAAAACCACCCGGGGCCCTAGGGGGAAAAGGGTGGTAATCGTACTACTTTGATGGTAGTGGTTTTAGTGAGAAGTGTTGAGCGGGCACTTCTCTTTTTTATTATTTATGGTCAAAATGTCTTTAATCTGTCTTCTTTAATGTGTGTTTTTTCAGTGGTCTCGAACCGTCCTTGTGGAATCTATCCAGCTATAAGCCCTACCTCAAATTCAATTTTTTTCAGCTTCCTTAAGCTACCCAAGGGAATTGACAAAGAATTCTTAGAGCCAGTAAATGATATGAGAAATGAATACGACCAAACTTTCAGAAGCCTTGTTGATAGGTAGGGAACTATGGACGAAGTAAAATATTTAATAGAGCACCAGGTAATTTTTCTGAATATCCACCAAATAAGACTGTATTCGCCAAAAGAACAGCAAGGTTTGAAAAATGAAGGTCTTCTAAGATGTGCAGTTAATCGTCCAAAACAGAGTGCATTTGGGGAAGATGCCTATCCAAGCATTGAAGAAAAGGCAGCAGCCTTGCTTAAAAGTTTAGCTTGGATTGGAGAACATATGGAGCCAGATTTTTAAAGGTGTACCATTCGGTGCACTTTTTTGCTTTTAAAATGACAACTTCTATAAGTTTACTTCTCCCATTTTTATGGTACCGGATTTTGCGATTCATACACGTCCATGAATGCCCTTGCCGCCAGACTTAAGTATCGCTCTTTCAAATAAGCAAATACCACTGTTCGAGTCGGGTGTGATTGGAGCGGAATATACAACGGATTAACATTTGCATGTTGCCGCATGACCATCTTTGGAACAATGGTCACTCCCAAGCCGGATGCGACTAGAGATTGAGCTGTCTCGATATTGCTTGTTTCGAAATCAATTTGCGGTTGAAATCCGCTGTCAGCACAGAGATCTAACACAATCCGCCGAAAGCCGAATCCCTGTTTTAATAAGATAAACGGTGAGCAGGACAACTCTGCCAAAGGAACTGTTCCCTCCGTGACTTGGTCATTTTCATCCGCGGAACGAACGAAATGACGGATTTGGTCCGACATCCAGTCTTTTTCTTCGCGTGGAACGGCAAGCAGCAATGGTTCTGTCAGCATCAGACGAGTAGCCAACCGGTTACTTTCTATCGGTAATGGTAAAACCGACAGGTCAACAACACCTTGAATTGTTAAATTCTCCAACTCCTCGGTTGATTCCTCAATGAGACGCACCTTCATTTGCGGGTATCGCTTCAAAAAGCTTTTTATTAGCAATGGCAGCACGTGACCGCCTGTGACGGCAGGCGCACCTATTGTAAATTCTGATCCGATGCCCTCGTTATTTTCGTGCATTTCGCGCAAAAGGTCGTCGTGCTGCCTTAAGATCTGTTGCGCTTTCTCAATGAAACGGATGCCTTCAGGTGTTGGAATGACTCGTCCTTGTCCGCGTGAAAACAACCGGACACCGATTTCCTTTTCAAGCTTTTGGATTTGCTGGCTCAGCGACGGCTGGGCGATATGTAAACTGTCGGCTGCTTTTGTAAAACTATTTTTTCGATAGATCTCCACTGCATATTGTAATAAGCGTATCTCCATCCATACCAACTCCATAGTTTAAATCTATGACTTTCATAGATTATATATCTTAGACGAATACGTGTCTAATCGATAATATACATATAAGAACAATAATTTCCAAGGGGGAATAAACAATGGCAGATGCGAAAAATACGGTCCAGCAACAATTTGCAAAAAATCCCGAGAAATACCGGGACGAGAAGCTGTTTGCTGCAGGCCAGGAACTGGACGTAATCGTTAAAGCAGTAACGTTAACAGGCAAGGAAAACGTACTCGATATAGGCACAGCTGCCGGGCATACTGCGCTTGCCTTTGCACCGTTCGTTAAGAAGTGCATGGGAGTCGACATCACGGAAGAAATGGTGAAGGTGGCGACTGATTATGCGAAGGAACGCGGTTGTGAAAATGTAGCGTTCCAGCAGGCAGACGCCGAAACTCTCCCTTTTCCTAATGAAATGTTTGATATCGTTACGTGCCGTTATGCAGCCCATCACTTTCCAAATGTACGAAAGGCAGTGAAAGAAATTTCTCGTGTTCTGAAGAAGGGTGGACATTTCTTACTTGTTGATCATTACGCCCCGGAGGACAAGGTCCTTGATCATTTCATCAACAGTGTAAATAAGCTCCGCGATCCGTCACAAGTGCGCGAAAGCTCCCTTTCTGAATGGCGGGAAATGTTTGCTGAAAACTCATTACATTACTCGGAGCGATTAAAGTGGAACTTGCCCCTTGAATATGCCAGCTGGATTGAAAGGGCAGGCACGCGAGCAGAAGCACAAAAAGAAATCATATCTATGCTCGAGAACGCCACGCCATTATGCCGGGATACATTTCATATTTCCTTCAATGAGGAGGGGGTTCCGCAGGATTTTTGCTTGAAAGCGGTGTTATTGCATGGGGTTAAAGGGTGAAGCAT
>NZ_JBLVQN010000018.1:0-114646 GCF_058323225.1 Neobacillus sp. PVCKKU3 | reverse complement strand
CTATAACTTAATAAGGTATTAGTTCTAGCAGCACACCGAAAATATAAAAACGTGTACCAGTTCTGTAGTCCTACTCTAAAAAGTCTCATCCCCCCCAAAAAAAGCAATATATTGAAAAGGAAAACAAAAAAGGAGACACACTAAAATTATCTTTTGAAAAAAATAATTTAGTGAGTCTCCGAGTCCTCTTCACAAAATATTAACTTTAAATTAAGTATATCCGAGATTGTAAGCGTTGGCAATAAAAAAGTAAATTTAACATAATTACGTTTAAACCTTATAATCAAACCTGGATTATCTCGACATCTGTTTCTTCATGCAATCCATATTTGATTGAAGGCTGTTTTGTTACAGGGATCTCGAAATTAATGTTGATGGCAGCCCTAGAATTCACTACAGATTCTCGAATCCACCAATGGAATAAAAGCAGGTAAACCCTTATCAAGAGCCTGCCTTTTCTTTTAAAACGATCTGTAATACGTATTCCAAATGTTCCGAGTGTATGTGGGAGCACATGGAATGCTGGTAAGTTACTAAAAAATAATCCGTTACTAAAAACCTAAATGCAATTTAGTGGGCCCGGATCTCTAAATCTGGAACGTTCTCCATATCTGGCTGAATAGAAGAAACTCGTAACCCCCATTACCTTTGGAGTCTGTATTAATAATTAGATGCTCATCCACCTATATATGACATTTCAATCTTTTTCCTGGCTTTTCTCGTTTCCTCGGTGCGTTCATCAGAATAACGGTCGGAACGATGATTCCAAATGCCTTTAATTCTTTCTTCTACCTCTTGATCGGTAGCTCCACTTCTAATAAAACCCCTAATATTATGGCCGTTTCCGTTAAATAAACAGGTGAAAATTTGCCCATTTGCTGACAATCTTGCACGGGTACAGGTTGAGCAAAACGATTCAGATACGGAGGTAATAAAGCCGAAATCAATATCCGTCCCTTTATAACGGTAACGCTTGGCCACCTCTCCGTAATAAGCAGCCTCCACCGGTTCAAATTCAAAGTGTTCTTTTAAAATTTCATATATTTGTTGCTTTGTAACAACGTCCTCCATCCTCCAACCTTTTGTACTGCCGACATCCATATATTTAATGAACCGTAGTTCTAGGTTCTGTTCTTTACAGTAGGTTGCCATCGGAATAATTTCAGCGTCGTTCAATCCCTTTTTTACAACCATATTGATTTTTATGCGAAGGCCTGCGGCTTTTGCGGCCTCAATTCCTTGGAGTACCGGGCCAACTCCCACATTCCTGCCATTTATTTCACCAAAAAGTTCATCATTTAAACTATCTAAACTTATATTAATCCTTTCAAGGCCGGCTTCCTTAAAATAGAGTGCCTGTCACCACCCGAATCTCAATACCTTATATAAAAAGAATGAAAAGGTAATCAATGAACGAACAGTAGATGTCCATATCAAAAATTTAAGAGAAAAAATTGCTGAGTACACAGATTATCCTTTTATCGTAACGTTAAGAGGGATTGGGTATAAGTTTGCAACTGAGGGTTAGGGAAAGGTGTGAAAAAGTGTACTGCCACTACCCACTAATGCCGGGAGATGTTTGACAAATAACTGGAGGTGACAGGCGCTTTTCTTTTTTTTTACATAATCCAGAAATTAGTGGCCTTAATTTAGTGCCTGACCCCCACTGCACACTTGTGCGGTGTGTATGGACAACACAGGGGGAATGGTGAGAAAAACAGCAGGAACCTAGTCTCCGCTGTTTTATTTAACCTAAATAATATTTTCTAGTATTTTTATTTTGGAACAGAAAAAAACACCTGCATTTTGCACAGGCGCTGTAGGTCGGATATTATTTATTTTTCCATTAAACATTTTCTCGCTTATGTTTGACTCCATCTATCCAAACAATTGCTTTCTCTTCATCTATTTCAAACACCAGAATTACTTTTATAAAGACCAAGTCTAACCCAATAACCTTCAAGCATGCCATTTGGTATTTTCTTGGCGGTAAGGGTTGGCGCAAAGGATAAACGGCTAAATGAGTCCATGTAGATTCTTTCTTTTACATCAAATGGGTATGCAAGAATTTCACCTAATTCATCGAGAGCAGTTTTTGACCAAAATACTGTATATTCCTTGTCCATAATCAGGACTCCTCGAACTTTTTACGAAGATACTCAAGCCCCTGTTCTTTGCTGTAAAAATGTCCATTTCTGCGATCTTCACGACTTTTTTGAACTTGCCTTATAAGATTCTCATCTTTTGCAAGATAGTCAACTTCCGTCTGATTTAGAGTTGCCTTTTCCCGCTTCAGGTTCAAAAATTCAATAAAGTCATACACCTCAAGAGCATCTTGTTCTGGAATTTGGTCAATCAATCGTTTTAATTCTTCACGATCTATACTCAAGCCTCTCACCGCCCCATGGTTTTTCTGCTTCCATTATATCACATATTTTATTACCCCTAAGCATTCAAAAACACTGGTACTTATTTTAAAATAATCTGCGAAACACACTCCACGTGTGTAGAATACTGGTCACTACACCAATTCCTTTAACGGAAATTTCCAAATTTAAATGTTTTTTACCGAGTTCTTTAGCCAGATCAACCATTTTAGACTGTCCTGAAGTGAAAACACTTGGTAATGACATGGTCACTTCAACATCAATATTGGGGCCTTCTTTATTGTAAATGCTCGCTGTTGTGTTGAATAAGTCAATCACTTCATCGTTATCAAATTCCGGAATCGTACGCACGTTTATTTCAGCTACTTCTTTTTCTGGAACTGAGTTTACTTGGTTCCCTGCATGAAAAATCGTTGTACTCATAACCAATTTATCTAGAACTTCATTCCTACAATTGGGTGGTGCCTGGCACTTTTTATTGCAGCTTGAGTTTATTAGGAAAGAGGTATGAAATGTCATGGTAACGATGAGAAGAATTGTTGCGCAAAACGGAACCGCATAAAGTACCTCCAACACCATCACTTTTACCTCTTTTAAAAAGGAATTTTTATGGTATATAATGAATATATAATAAAAAAGAGAAGTGCTGGTAACACTTCTCCCTGCAGCCTTTACCGTCAGGGTGATGGTTGTTTGGGCAATTTATTTGTGAGAACCACCCTGCTTTGAACGGCGTCGGGTGGTTTTCTTGTGTTCTAGGACGTTTTTCCGAATATGTCGTCTTCTAAGGAAATTTTCTGTTCTGCTAGGAAATGGTAGATGTATTGACCCAAAGTGGATTCTTCAAAGAGAAAACTATTTTCGTAAAGTTCTTTCACCAACATGTGATCACATCTCATTATTTTTATAATATGGTCCACGTGCATCGTCCTTAATGGATGCTGAACGGCTAAACAAGGGTTGGCTCTGTTCCTTTCGTTCATCAATTGCACCCGTATACTCGTTGTAATTCACGGCGAAGGTCCCAATTTGGCCATTTCGGTTTTTCGAGACAATGATTTCAAGGGAATGAACTTGAGAATCCTTGTCATAATAGGCTTCGGTGATTGAATAACGGGCTCGTACTTTCATATACTATTTTTTGCTGCTTAAACTAAAAGACTTTTAATTTTGTGTGGGAAAACCATTTCCATAAAAAATAGGACCAATTAGGTCCTATAAACTAAACATCTACTAATCTTTGGAAAAGTCCAGAGCGTGACTAGCACCAGTATCTAAAGGAAGACAAATAGTAAAAATAGACCCATATTTCGGAGTACTACTCACCTCAATAGTTCCCCCATGGTCCTGAACAATTTTCTGACATATGGATAGCCCCAGACCCGTTCCTTCTGCTTTCGTTGTAAAGAAGGGATTAAAGATTTTTTTCAGGTCTGCATCTTCTATACCTACACCCGTATCACAAACCTCACAAACTGCTAAGTTCCCCACTTTGAACAATCGAATCGTAATATGTCCACTTTCACCCATAGACTGAATGGCATTGTTAATTAAATTTACAAAAACCTGTACCATTTTATTGAAGTCCATTTTCACCAAAAGATCAGAATTATACTCCGTGTTTGTGTATACAATTTGATGTCCTACACTTTGGGCTTCGGATTTGGTTAAGGAAATGACCCTCTTTAAACAATCGTGGATGGAATAAACTTGGTATTGAGAAACATCTGGTTTTGAAAATTGTAGGAATTCAACCGTTAATTTATTCATCCTGCTGACTTCACTAAAGATTAAATCATACCAAGGCTGTATATTATAATGATCCTCTTTGGAATGTTGCAGAAACCCTTGAATGATCGTCAACGGGTTTCTAATTTCATGTGCAAGTCCAGCAGCCATTTCTGCTATTAGCTTCACTTTTTCCTCTTTGTGCCGTAATTCTTCACGTTTCTTCTCTTCAATAAGAGTATTTTTTTTCGCTTCCATTTCAATAATATACTGAATGATCAGTACGACAGCTATTGAAGTTAGAAAGTCCGATCCAACCCCAAATATGCTATAGGAATTTACAGGGGAATACGTAGCGCGAATAACAGTGTAAAAAACCATGAAACCAAAACCAAGAAAAATCCCCTTGACGGCTCCCTTGACTTGGAATAAAAATTTACTAAGTAAAATGATATAAATGGAATAACACCAATTCAGTTGGCTGGTGTAATGAAACAATAGTAACGAAATGATTTCACCAGATGCGATAAACAAAAATAAGTGGGTATACACTCTTTCCAAAAAGATACTGGCTATAAATAGAAGACCAAATACAATCATAAAAAAGGCATTTTGAGTTTTCTCTAACGAAACCGAGGCGAAAATGACAAATACTACATAAACAGGCAAAACAATATGATACATTAAGCGAAAAAACATAAGTTCTCCCCATTCCATCTCCCATGGCAATCAAACTAATTATACACAAAGCTTCCACTATAAAACACTAGTTAAAGTTTACCTTAAAATAAGAAAAGTGCCTCCCCGAATAATATCGAGGGATTCGACAAAATGCGGATAGTGAAGGCACGTATTATTAGATATGCATTTTATTTTACGGTTAAGTTACTGTCCAATAGGGGAGTATTGAACAAAAGTCTATAAAAATAATTTTTAAACTCATAATATAACCCCATATTTCTTCGATAAAAATGACAGCAAAAAAACGTCATTTACTTATGATAAGGTTCACCGCATCACAAATAGGACTTAAAAAGAGTGCCTGGCACCACCCGGTTGGGTCAGTCCCCAAATCAGGCGCCGCATTTGAATGGAATCATTTTTAGTCGTAATGCCTTTTGAGCGATAGTAAAATAAGCGTAGATTTTCGGTTAAATGCAGAATGGAGCACGTTTTGGGGTAAATAAGGGAAGCTTTTCCGCTTATGCAAAGCAAAATCCTCCATTTTCAGGATTTTCGAGTCAATAGGCGAAAATTCTTCGTCTATTTAAGATATTTTTAATTATATTCACTGATTAAGCGAAATCTTTCCGTCTATTTATCTGATCGGGTACTTAATGTGATTCCCCAACCGATATGAGCGGATCTGTTGATCCCAGATGCAGGAATCAACATCTTTTTATCGACTAGTTGGGTAAGTACTTTTTAGCCCCATGGCAAATCCATATGGCTGTTATAAGCTAAATCTAAATACCTTTTCCATCCTTGAAATCATTGACTTCCTATTCTGGATGAAGATATCGGAATTGGTAAAATAGAGGCCGCCATACCTGCTTCAAAAACAACATTTCAGCCTGTTTGTTACCTTCTTATAAGCGTTCTAGCCTCCCAAACTTTAAGGGGAGGCTTTTGGCTAAAATCCTCAATTACTTATGGTGCAGTTTAAAGTATTCCCGATTGAAGGCAGAGATATTTTACACTCAGCCTGACACCCTAGTCTGTTCCACTCACCCCTTATGAGAGGAAGCAGGCTCCTTTTCATCCGTCCAAAACAGAGAGGTATTTTTGATCCACTTCATATAATCGTTAAAAGCTTCTTTAAGTCCATATTTAGGAGTGTAGCCTCCGTCGTGTTGCAGACGCTCAATCACTAATCTGCTGGCATCTTTCGGAGCGAAGTAGTCGATATTGGCTTCGTCTGGATTGTCAACTACACGATGGCTGAAACTCGGAAACTCTTTTTCTAGCAGTTTACACCAATCCTCCACGCTCCATTGCTGACCTGGGCCAATATTATATAGATCGAAGTGTAAATCATTATGTTGCATCAGATGCACAATGGCATTGGCAACATCACGGCTGTAGACCCAATCTCTCATACCAGGCCATGGCATCAACACTTCCTGATTCATAAATGCAAGCCTCGTTGCCTGAAACGGTCCCGAAAGAGTGTGCCTAATACCCGTATAACGCTCCCACGGTCCAAACACTTGACCGATTCGTACCACTAATACTGGTAAACCAAATAACTCTTTATACCTAAGTACAGTTCTCTCCGCGGCATACTTTGTAATCTCATACAAAGATCTCGGCGTGGGAATAGAGTCTGTTTCAGACAGCCTATTATCGATATAAGCAGTGTCACCATACACGGATACGGAACTTAAATAAACAAATTTCTCAATCCCATGTCTTCGGGCAGCTTCCAGCACTTCCACCGTGCCCATATAATTAACATTGGTGACATCCTTACTCGATTGTTGTTCTCTTTTAAAATCAGGTGTCATCACGGCAGCGTGAATGATCGTCTTAATGTTATATTTTTCAATGACGGAGTCTAATCGTTCACGATCTAAAACATTTCCTTCCACAAATTCATAATGTCCACGTCGGCCCTTTAAGGACGGGAGCGCTTCATCCGGCACAGGAAGAGTCGCATAATTTACAACATGTAAATTTTCATCTAGGAGTCGTTCTGTAATATTAATCCCCACAAAGCCGGAACCCCCGGTTAGTAAAACAGTCATTTAAACCATCCTTTCTCTTGCATTAAATTAGATAGCTTAGGATACGATCCATTTTCATTTCTCAACTAGATTAAGCAATGCTGTTAAATCAGCTGAAGCCGATTCTATTAATCTCTCAGGGCAATGCTTATAGGAAGGCGGCGTAGAGATGAGATACCCTTCCATTTCAGCCCCCTGTAAGGCATTCATAATCCCCGGCCATTCCGCATCGCCGCTAAGGGGGGCGGTAAAATCGCCTGATTCATATCGATAATCCTTTACATGGACCGCCACGATTTGGTTCCTGAGCGCGTGGATAAAATGTTCCGGATGGCCTGTAACCATTGCATTTCCAGTATCAAAATAGGCTTTCACTGCGGGATGATTAATTTCCGTAAGAAACCGAGCAAATTCCAATGGACTAGGCAAGAACCTATTACATACATTTTCAACTGCAATGGTCACACCCGCTGCAGATGCGCTAGAGGCCAAATAAGCAAGTGATTCCTGTGCCCTTTCATAGGCCTGTTCATAGGTAGAATCCCGGCTGATGGTGCCAGGAACAATTTGAATGATCGAGGCTCCTAACTCAGCAGCTATTTCAATCATCTGAAAGGCAATTTCTTCTCCACGTTTCCGCAGGCCTGTGTTTTCTGATGACAGTGCGTATTGATTATGCAAGCCTGTTGACAATGTTGGCACTTCCAAACCAAGTCCTTTTACTTTTTCCGCTAATGCCTTCACTTCGGAAAGCGATGTACTTAAATCAAGATACCCTTCCCTCTCAAGCAGATTAAGTTCTATGCCTTCTAGCTCGTAAAAAGCAGCCCTCTCCAAAAACTGATCAATCGTCCATTTAGTAAGAAAAGGTATATCATGTATCCCTTTTTTCATCGTTATCCCCATTCCTTTCGCTTCGCTCAAGGCATAGAACATAATGAACCAAGTTTACCTTGAGCGATATTTTGGCAAATCTACTATCTAAGGGGAAACTTCGCTTCCACCACCTTGAAAAATTTAGAAAAACATTTGTATTCATAAGAGGTTTTTCTGCTGATTCTGCATAGCAATGGATTTGTTAGCGGTATATTCAAGATGCTCATACATAGCATGATAAGCTGCATCCGGATTCTGATCACGAATGGCATGATAGATTTTGATATGGTAGTTTGCTGATATTTCGTTTTCTCCTTCCTCCGTAAAGAGAATGCTTCTTGTTTTTCGAATTCCATGTTTCATCAATTCTTGTACGATCGTGATAAAACTATTAAGAGTAGGATTTTTGGCCGCCTTTAACACACTCTCATGGAAATTGATATCCGCTTGAATGACTTTTTCTAAATCACTGGTTTCCTTAATTTCGTAGGCATATGTTCCAATGGCCTCCAAATCTTCTTCAGTTCTTCTTAGGGCAGCCAGCCTGGCAATTCCGGATTCCAGCAATGTTCTTGTTTCAAAAAGGTTACTGTGACTATCGGTATCTTCCTGTAAAAACATCAGCAAAGGGGCAATGATCCCATTCATAGACGGCTTTTTAAGAAAGGTGCCTTCCCCCGGCTTTACGTACACCACGTCGAGTGCTTCTAAAATGCGCAATGCTTCCCGAACCGAGGTCCTGCTTACATTTAGCTGCTCCGCAAGTTTACGCTCAGGCAAAATTAAGTCACCTGGTTTTATTTTTTCTTCAGCAATTAACAAATGCAGTTGTTCAATGACAAGTTCATAGTTTCGTTTACTCTTTTCAACTGGCTTAAACAATTGGATCCCCCTTGCGTCTGGAATTAGTCTGCTATTTCAGGGTTGATTGATTGATTACTATTTTTCTTGCCTTTTAATTCACCAACGATGATTAGGACTGGTAAAACAAAGACGAATAACAAACAACCCCCAACTGCGTATACTAAAAATAAATATAAAAATTCAACTGGAATCACTAAGGAACTTCCCTCAGATGCTTTTGCGAACAAAAAGATCACGATATAGGCAATGACAGATATAATGGAACCAATGACTACTTTAGGCAACACCATCACCCTCCTCCTGAGACATTCCAGCCGTTAAAGATATATAATCAGTGTCTTTTTTCGTCAATAGTAAACTACCAACAACTAAGATCAGGAAGGAAGTAACGATTCCTGCAAAGTTTGTATAGATAGACTGATTGAAGCCAAAGTAAAGAACAATGACGGAAGTGATTCCTATAATCATCGACCAAAATGCCGCAGTAGGATGGGTCCTTTTCCAATATAACCCTAGAACAATCGTAAAGATGAATGGAATATTGACTGTTCCATTTAACACTAACAAGGCTAGCACTCCATCTCCAAAGTTAAGTGCTCCAATGATCCCAATCACACCCAGTGACACTTGGGTAGTCATACTTAATATAGAGGCTTTTTTAGCAGTCAGCCCTTTTTTGCTGTGCTTTTGATAGACATCAAATATAACGATAGAGGCTAAATTATTGATGGCTCCATCTGCGGTAGAAAAAACCAATGCAAGAGCACCAAGAAAGAATAGAACGGCTGCCCATTCCGGGAATAAATTTGCAACCAATGTCATCGCCGCATCCTGACCCTTGATTCCAGGGTATAATAAAAAGGCAACCATTCCCATAATGGCCGTACCAACAGCAAAGGGAGCCCATGCAAGCGGGAACAAACGAAACGCCCGAGTCACTACTTTGTCATTTTTACCAGAAAATGCAATTTGGTAGAGAATTGGAGAGCCAAAAACAAAACCAACACTCGCAATACAGAAGTCAAGCATTTCTGTTGGTCCCCATTTAACCGCGTTTAACATTTCACCACTATTGGTTGACACTTTATTGATTAATTCGGGCAGGGATAATGCGTTCACAGACAAGATAATCGCAACTGCAACGGCACCTCCGGCTAAAGCAAGCTGAAAAATCCGGCCATAGATTAAAGCGTCGAAACCACTTAAGGCTGTATAGATGATCATAACCCCACCGCCAATCATGATTGCGGTTGATAGGTCAATCCCCAGCAATGACTTAAGGACAATTCCCGTCGCTAAAACGATCGATATGATAAACAAGATATTAGAAATAAATAAGATCACTAGCGCAGCCAGCCTTGATTTTTCATCATATCTTTTCCCGATGATTTCAATAAAGGTAAGACCCTTAGGATGCAGTTCGCGAATTCTCGCTGGGATATTTAATGGCCAAGAAAATAGGAATAATGGAATGACTATTCCCATACCGTACCAGATGACTCCCGATATACCACTAGTAAACCCTGATTCAGCCGCCGCAATTAAGGTATAATTGGAACCCCAAATGGCTACTAGTGAGGCCATTAATGGACCTGTCGTATAGGAGCGATCCCCAATAAATTGTTCCTCAAGCGAGTTGTGTCCTGACTTCTGCTTTTTTATATAGTTATAAAAACCCCATCCGATCAACAACAGAAAGTATATGGTCACCAAAATGGCTGTTGTACTCAATTTATTTTCCCCCTTCTTCAATGCAGCAAGTTAATAGACCATCAAAGTCTGCCTTCCCCATATGAATAGCAATTTTATCTAATCGTTTCTGTAGCTTGGTCGTTCTTTGGTGAGTGGAAGAGGCTGTCTCGATTGTGCCGCCTGTTGCGGTGCAGATATTTTCCGCGGCCTGCATCGCCTATAAATTGTCCATCCTTCACAATCACTTCTCCACGAGATAGAACGTTTGTAATGATTCCTTGCACCTCCAATCCTTCGTAAGCATTGTAATCTACATTTTGATATTGGCTTGCCGAGGTAATGACTCTGGAACCATTAGGGTTCAAAATGACGAGATCGGCATCATACCCAATCGATATATCTCCTTTTTTAGGAATTCCAAATATCTTGGCAGGATTGGTACTGATGATTTCAACAAATTGATTTAATGAAATTCGTCCTTCGTGAACGCCGAAATGATAGAGGATGGAGAAAATATCCTCCAAACCAGGTAACCCATTTGGGATTTTTGAAAAATTGTCCTTGCCCATCGCTTTTTGATCATGAAACCGGAAAGGGCAATGATCAGAACCTGCAACGGAGATCATGCCAGTTTGCAACCCATTCCATAAAACATCTTGGTTCCACTTTTCTCTAAGTGGCGGGGAACATACATATTTTCCACCTTCAAAGTTGGGTTGGTCTAAATAACTAATATCAAGAACCAAATACTGTGGGCAGGTTTCAGCAAAGGCTTGCACACCACGTTTTTTCGCTTCCACTACTTTTTCCAAAGCCTCCGAACAGCTAACATGGACAATATAAATGGGGGCATTTGCCGCTTCCGCAATGGCCAAGGCTCTCCCTGTCGCCTCTGCCTCCATAATGGTTGGCCGAGTATATCCATGATAGATGGGATCTGTGTTTCCTTCCGCTAATGCCTGCGCAATCATTTCGTCAATAATATCTCCATTTTCAGCATGGACATTGGTGATGACTCCCAGCTCTCCTGCCTTTTTCATGATTTTGTACATTTCAAGATCATTGACCATCATTTCCCCTTTATAAGCCATAAAGAGCTTGATCGAACCAACACCGTAGGTTTCTGCTAAAATTGGCAATTCCTCTAGTACCCTATCGCTGTATTCGTTGATAATGGCATGGAGACCATAGTCGATGACCGATTTTTTCCCCTTTTCGATCCATTCCTTTTGAGTGGCTATCAGGGATGCCCCTTTTTTGGGTTTCGTAAAATTGATGATACTTGTAATTCCACCGACTGCAGCTGCTCTGGTTCCGCTTACAAAATCATCCGCAGTTTCTGTATCCATAAGCGGCCATTCCAGATGGGTATGTACATCAATTCCGCCCGGAAAAACATATTGTCCCTCCGCATCGATGATTTTGTCTGAAGGTTCTGGAGTAATGTCGCTTGAAATGGATGTAATGGAATCACCTTGAATCAAAATATCAGCTTTAAAGGTACTCCCAGAAGTTACGACCATCCCATTCTTAATAATTGTTTTCATCTAAACCCTTCTTTCTTTTGTGGTCTAACGGTATGGCGGTATGGCGGTATGGCGGTATGGCGGTATGGCGGTCTAACCAATACTAATCTTATGAATATTCCGTTAATTAAATGCCTCCTTTTATATAATTCAGTGCATTTTAGGTAAAAAGAGTGCCTAGCACCACCCGAGTTACATTATGATTAAGCATGTCATTCGGGGGAGGGTTCCTGTTTTTTGTAAAATACTGTCCCTTTGAATCCTTAAACAATTGGTCATTATAAACAAGACAGCCGCACTTCTTATTCCGTTCATGCGCCCGCTTCTTAAAAATGCTAACTACAGTAAAAAGTGCCAGGCACCATCCAGAAAATTGGGTGGTGCCTGGCACTTTTTATTCGTTATTTTTTATCATAAAACTTTGTCAAGCCTAGAGGTTCAGATGACGTCAAACCATAAGGACTCATCGTCATCAGGTTCTCCATTATAGTTTATTAGAATTTCTTCTCCAGCTTTTATGTCGATATGTGCATAAAAGTCAATTGTTCTATTTGCAAAGTTGAGTCCATATATGGCATTAGGCCTATAGGAGTGGTTAAATAAAGAACCATATCCTAACGCAAGTGCAACTTCATCATTATCTTGGTCCCACCAGAACACATAGTCCCTCATTATCGTCTTTGTTAAATATTTGTAATCCTTACCAGGAGATACAATAACTGGAGCTTCGTGTATCAGTTCACCATTATGAATATCACGGGTTGCAAATATCCCTCTGCCATATTTTGATTCCTTTACTTCAATCATTTTCTCTCTCACCGCCATTTTTTAAAAAATGAATATTATTTTATTAATTTATGCCAGTACGTTCCTATGTGATAAGTATTCCCTCTGGACAGTGCTGCCTAGAAACGATACAACTTCTTCCTAACATCTAAACTGATGAGCGAAATAAATCGACTGCATTGTAAAACTACTGAAAATAAAAAAAAGCTGCCCATTTGGACAGCCTAGAAAAATTTCATCAAGGGTGAGGGGAACACCCCTCTTCTCCTCCAAAGAGCCGATAGGCGACACCAACTTAGTAAAAGGAAAATCAAAAAAAGGGAAGCAGCTTGCGGCGATGCCTATGCCTAATGCCCTCAAATCCCACGGTAGTGGTCCACTCAGAATTCCCCCCCTTTCTCCCCTGGCCGCTAGGCCGGTTAATTTCACTTGATACAACAGAAATATCTCTGATTTATTAATCAGAGATACTATTAAAGTTTAGTAAGGAGTTTTTGCACCGAGATATCTAGTCTTCCAATAGGTAGATGTCATATCTGAGATTGTTACACCTGTTGAGGCTGCGCTGATAAATTTGTTGTTTCCTAAATAGATGCCAACATGGGATGGTCCGAGTTTATAGGTTTGAAAGAAAACAAGATCTCCTACGCTTGGCGAAGCCACTGGTGTTGCTGCATCCCATTGTGTTGCAGCAGTCCGTGGTAAGGAGATGCCGACTTTATTAAACACATATACCGTAAAGCCACTGCAATCGAAACCTGCTGGAGTGTTTCCTCCCCATTTATACGGCGAACCAAGATATTTCTTAGCCTCTTCTATCACTCCCTGAACGAGAGAAGCTGATGAAGTTGCAGGTTTTTGAGCTGCTTCAGTAGCAGGTGCTGGCTGTTGAACCGGTGCTGCTGGATTTGAATTCGTTGTTGAGTTTCCAGTTGTTGCTGTTGAACTAGATGCTGCCGGTGCTTTTTCTGTTGTTGCTGGTGCACTTGGTGTTACCGGTGCTTTTTCCTGCGTTGTTGGTGTACTGGATGCTGTCGGTGCTTGTCCGGTTGTTGCACCAGAAGTTACTGCAGAATTCTCTGCAGCTTCTGTATTAGAAGCTCCCTCTGCAGTATCAGTTACCGGTACCCTTGATGTTGTCAATACGCTTTGTGATGATCCTGCAT
The DNA here is from genome assembly GCF_058323225.1 of Neobacillus sp. PVCKKU3. Taxonomy (NCBI): domain Bacteria; kingdom Bacillati; phylum Bacillota; class Bacilli; order Caryophanales; family Bacillaceae; genus Neobacillus; species Neobacillus sp. PVCKKU3. The sequence continues at coordinate 100,895 of NZ_JBLVQN010000018.1, read as the reverse complement.
TTGAAGTGCCTTGAGTGCTTGGTGTTGATCCAGCACTTGAAGCTGTTGCTATATTTTCAGTTGTAACTGTTTCTGATTTCGTCGCAACGGCAGGATTTTCCACACTACTAACCTTTAACGTCTGTCCAGCATAAATCGTGTCAGAGGATAACTGGTTCATTGCTTTAAGCTCGGACACTGATAGATTAAAACGAGCTCCAATGACTGAAAGAGACTCACCTTTTTGAACTTTATAAGAAGAATCATTTGAATTTGTTGCGACAATTTTTAATGTCTGTCCAATTCGAATAAAACTTGATGTCATGCCATTCAACCGTTTTAGTTCATCTATGGTTGTACCATTGTCCTTAGCAATTTGCCAAAGACTATCTCCTCGTTTGACAGTGTATGTAAGTGATAGTTTCTGATTGACATAGATGGTATCACTTGAAAGAGAATTCCATTCTTTTAATTGGTTAATAGATACATGATTGGAATTGGCAATTTTCCAAAGGCTGTCACCAGGACGAACCGTGTATGCGGGTTCCTGTGCACTTGCTGTGGCCCCAAAAGCAGTAAGGACGAGCCCAGCTGTTGCAGCTGCTGTTACTAGATTTTTCTTCACTGTATTACTTCCTACCTTTCATTATTTTGCTCCAATAAGACATAATAATGAAATAACCAACAAAAAAACATCCACCAAAAGTGGTAGTTCGTTGTTAATCTACTAATATGAATACAGAATTGGTAGAATCTATACTTTTTATTACAAATAGTATATTAATAACTATGCAGGAAGAATAATGTAACTGAGGAAATTCTATGTTCACACCCTGCCTTACGTAATATAATTGTAATCACTTTGTAATATTTAATTATATGACGAAGTGTGACATCAACCGTTTTCATCAAAGTGGGCTTGTTATTCCTAGGAAGGGATGACCGGTCTGGAAGGCTCTATTTTTTACCGAATTTATCCTTTTTAAAAGGCGCCTTCTTATTCAAGAAAAGCGCCCGATTGCTGAATATATAGGATATACTACGTTCCCAACCTCCTATTGTATTGCTCTTGTCATTTACCCTTGTTTATTTACAGTTTCAACTCTTTGTGGTCTTTAACATCTTCATTATCCTTTTTGAATTTTTCAACATGATTGTAAAGCCCTCTAATATCAATTTGTTCCAACGATCACTTTTCGAGCTATCCACAGGGAACTTAGCAATTTACTTAGAATATGATATGTCTAAAACCGTCAATATTGGCCTAGGGAAAATTCATTTTCCATTAATGGAGGGAACCCATATGACTACCTTAATTATTTATGCCCACTCAAATAAGGATAGCCTTAATCATGCGATATTAGAGAACGTCATGAAAGGGTTAAAGGAAGCCAAACGGAAATTTGAATTAATTGATTTATATGCGGAGAAATTTGATCCTGTTTTAGTCATCGATAATCAGCATAAACCAAGGGATTTAGTCCATGATCCATATACTGAAAAGTATCGAAAAAAGATTGAGCAGGCTGACCTGTTAATTTTCATTTACCCGATTTGGTGGTATGGTGTACCAGCCATTTTAAAAGGCTTTTTTGATCGCGTGTTTGTTTCCGGATTTGCGTATCAACACAAAGGAGCATTTCCGAAAGGGTTATTGAAGAATAAATCGGCATGGGTTATTTACACCATTGATGCCCCCTCTTTATTTATTCGATTGTTTAGAAAAAATGTCGAATGGATTGTAGTAAAAAATTACATTTTAAAGTTCTGCGGCATTAAAAATATTAAAAGAACTCGATTAACATATGTTAAACATTCTACCTACAAAACTCGGCAGAAATGGCTTCAAAAAATCTACCAGCACGCAAAAGTAATTTGAACATATGGGATTGCACGTCAAAAAAAAAGAAAATTTAAAAGGAGCGCGAAATAAAATTTGTGCTCCTTTTCTTATTATAATTGTGACTAATTGTTTGATTTTTTTACTCATTAAATAAATGCATATTCATATTGCTAGATGAATATGAATACATAATGAGTTTTTGAAAGAAGGTGGGTATCATGATGGATCGGGTAAATGCGGAAATCAACCTAATCACCGATCAACTCATTAAGGACCAATCAGCTGACGGGTCCTGGCAATATCCCTTCGAGACCGGAATCGCATCAGACTGCAGTATGATTATCCTATTACGGACATTGGAGATAAATGATGAGGAGTTCATAAAAGAATTGGTGAAACGTATCGCAGGAAAACAGCAGGAAGATGGGTCATGGAAGCTGTTTCATGACCAAGAAAAAGGAAGTCTGACAGCCACAGTTGAAGCTTATTATGCCCTTCTTTATTCTGGTTACCGCGATCGAAAAGACCCGGAGCTCCAGGCTGCAAGAAGGTTTATTATGGCCAACGGAGGGGCTACGGAAGTCCATATGTTTTTGAAAATCATGTTGGCCATAACAGGACAATGTGAGTGGCCGCACTTCCCCATTAATATTGAAGTGATGCTTTTACCAGACTCCTTTCCCATCAATTTCTTTGACCTCTCCGTGTACGGAAGAGCGAACATTATCCCTTTTTTGATTCTCGCCAATACGAATTTTCGTAAGAGAACGCCTCGATCGCCCAATCTCTCCGATTTGTTTCAAAAGAAAGCGATTCGTTTTTTTACAGAGGATCAAGCAGAAGAGGCCCGCTCGGTGATCAAATGGATTAAACAGGGGATTAAGGGTCTGAAATCCCATGTAAATCTTCGCGAATTGGCATTATATCGTGCCGAAAAATATATGCTGGACCGAATCGAACCGGACGGCACCTATTTAAATTATTTCAGCACTACTTCTCTCATGATTTATGCCTTACTGGCGAGGGGGTATTCGACTTCACATCCGGTGATTACTCGTGCCGTGCAAGGCTTAAAAGCGATGACCTGCCGTATTGACGGAGAACTTCATTGCCAATATACGACGGCTACGGTATGGAACACGACGTTAATTAGTTATGCTCTGCAAGAATCTGGTGTCCCCTATTCAGCGGATACCATCCAGAAGGCAAACCAATATATCCTCTCCCGTCAACATATCAAATACGGGGATTGGGTCATTCATGAACCGAACTTGCTGCCTGGAGCCTGGGGTTTTGCGGACTTGAATACCATCCATCCGGATATTGATGACACGACGGCAGCACTAAGAGCGATTCGAACTTTGGCTATCGAACAGGTAGATTGTCGACAGGCATGGGATCGCGGAATCAACTGGCTCATTTCCATACAAAACGATGACGGTGGCTGGGCAGCATTCGAAAAGAACGTGAACAAGAAAATATTGAACCTGTTACCGATTGAGGGCGGAAAAGATTTGTTGATTGATCCGTCGACGGTTGATTTAACAGGAAGGACATTGGAATTTTTCGGTAACTACACCCATTTGGATTTTCACCATCCCATGGTGAAACGTGGGATTCGTTGGCTGTTAAAGAAGCAAAATTCGGATGGTTCTTGGGTAGGGCGCTGGGGCGTCTATATTTATGGAACATGGGCGGCTGTAACGGGATTGGTTGCGGTTGGGGTTTCCCCTAATCATCCATCCATTCAGAAGGCTGTAAACTGGTTAAAATCCATTCAAAATCAAGACGGGGGTTGGGGAGAATCCTGTAAGAGTGATATCGATAACTGTTATGTGCCGCTCGGCGAAAGTACCCGCACACATACAGCATGGGCCCTTGACACCCTTATTTCAGCCGCGACTGTTGTTACACCTGAAATGGAACACGGTGCAGCTTTTTTAGTGGACGGAAAAGAAAAAGATTGGACAAAGACCTATCCAAAAGGAAGGGGAATGGCGGGATCCTTTTATCTCAATTATCATTGTTATGAATACGTTTTTCCATTACTGGCACTGGCACATTATAAAAAGCTGGCTGAAGGAAGTTAAAAAACAGGGCGAGTTGGCAGCTAGAGTTGCTAGATAGAGTGATAAACATATAGACTGGCATATTTTTATATCCTGTCCCATACAATGAACCAAACTACATCCATACAAAGTCTTGGTGGATTACAAATTATTTCCAACAAGCAGGAGGCAAAAGATGCTGGAAACTTTACTCCCATTTTTCGACCTTACTACCGTCATTTGGTTGTTCCCTATCATCTTTATTTTCCATGACCTAGAAGAGATCATAACCATTGAATCTTCCATGAGTAAATACAAATATAGTTCTCAAAAAACTCCATTCGTCGAACTAACATTAAAAATGAGGAGAAAACTAGGTTCGACCGCTGCCCAACTTTCTGTTTCGGCTACATGGATTTTGCTGATTATCACATTCACCACCTTGATGACTGCCCATTTCTCCGTAAACGGAGGGGGCTTTCTCTTATATACAGCAATTCTCAATTTATTTATCCTGCAGGCGACCATGCATATTGTTCAGTCCATCTTTTTTAGAGGCTATACACCTGGTATCATAACGGCGCTGTTCCTCCTCATCCCTTACTGTCTTATTGCCTATTACAGTTTGTTCGAGCGCGGCCTGATAGACTTGCATTTCATTTTCGCAAGTATTCCCGTCAGCCTATTAATGATCCATATTTTTCTTGTTGGCAATCTCTTAGGCCGTTATTTTATTCACTAACTGGTCCTCACTCACTTTTTTACTTGGTCAGCATTTCATTCTCGAATAAAATGGCTGCTTTTCCTCATTTAACCGATAAGTTAATCCATCATAAAAAGGTAGTGGCTGGAGGCGAGTAAATTGCATGTTGTCTTAACGGGAGGATCCGGGTTTATTGGTCAAGCCTTAACACACCTGTTGACTCAAAAAGGCCATCGGGTAACCATATTAACACGACGTCTTCCTGATACTAATAGAACAGATGAGTTCGTTCATTATGTGGAGTGGCTTTCTGAAGATCATCAGCCTGAAAACGAACTTCAGGATGTGGATGCAATCGTCAATTTAGCCGGGGAATCGATCAATGGCGGGCGATGGACCAAGGTTAAAAAGGAGGCTATTTTGAATAGCCGTCTCACCGCCACAAAAGAAGTCATTCGAATTCTAGGACAGCTTCATCCCAAGCCAAAAGTTCTCGTTAACGCCTCAGGTTTAAGTTACTACGGGATGTCAGACTTCAAGACGTTTAATGAGACCTCACAAAGTAATGCAAATGATTTTTTAGCAAAAGTTGTAAGGCTGTGGGAGAATGAAGGGGCTAAGGCCAAAGTATTTGGCATTCGAACGGTCTTCGCACGCTTCGGTATCATTCTTGGTCAAAAGGGTGCCTTACCACTAATGGTGCTACCGTATAAATTTGGTATTGGGGGGACAATCGGCAATGGAATGCAATGGATTTCCTGGGTTCACATTCGAGATGTAGTTGAGATGCTTTACTTCGCCATCATGAATCCCGAAATAGATGGACCGTTGAATGTGACCTCTCCTAATCCCATTCGCATGTCATCATTCGGAAGGGCAATTTCAGACGTCCTTCACCGCCCACATTGGCTCCGTGTGCCTGAATTTATTTTAAAAGTGGCACTGGGTGAAATGAGTCAGGTTGTATTAAAAGGGCGGCGAGTACTTCCTCAAAAAGCACTTTACCACCATTACTCCTTTCATTTTACAGATGTAAAAAGTGCACTTTCTGATCTTCTTGGTTAACGTTGCTTCTTGAAAGAGTGTGCCTGTCACCACCCGAATCTTGTCGAGGTGAATTCGACAAATTGCGGGTAGTATAGTGACAGCTGCACTTGCCTTTTACTAAGATGTTTTTATTCATCTTTTTCCTGTATGGGGAGGCTTGTTAATGTTGTAAATGCGTTTGCCACTTTTCTCGCGAACGAGAGAGGCGGTTCAACCGATTGAATATGAATATACATCAGATTTGGTTGGGCAAATATCCAGTGATTATGCAAGGCACTCACAATTAAGCCTTGCCCCACAACAGATCTTGTGAAGTTTGGGATTTCCTGTTCAAGTAAAGTGATCTCCCCAAGGTTTAGTGCATTGCCATTTACATCCAATGACTCAAATGAAATTCCAACTGGTATAACAGAATGACTTGGCCGCCCTTGGACATGAACATTAAAACTGCGCTTTAAGCTAACCGAACAGCCATTTTTCTCCATTTTAGCTTTTCCATTTAATATTTGGGCAAATTGGTCTCCCAACTGCTTCAAGTTATTCATTCATTAGCCCCCCTTTTCGCATCCTCCGAAAATAAGCCTATTTAGATTATATTCACGAGTGAAAAATATATTAAGAAAACTCGCCGATTGGCGAGCCCTTAAAGGGGGAGGCGGATAAGTAGTGCTCGCCTAAAAGCTCAGCTTTTAGGCTGTGCTGCAACTACTAACGAAGTAATTTTAAACCGTACGTCTAGTAGCTACTATTACTTTTTAATCCCACCAAAAATACCAATAAGAAGAATTAATAAGTGTTCCTGCGAGTGAATTTACTGTCCCTACACCTTGCCAAACTATATCACCACAAAATCCAAATTGTTCCCAAGCGAGTAATTCTGATTCTTCTTGAGTCTTTGGAGGATTCACAATATATAATTCCCATACATCTGGTGTTACTAAAGCGGGAGTAGCTCCATACTTTTCATACCAATATTTGAACACTGCAACTTGCTCTTCTGGCATTGGGCATTCATTAAACCCGCCCATTGGAACCCAAGCAGCTACTTCCCAAGGTTTATCCGTTGGTATCTTTGCGATAATGATTTTTTCATTAACTGCTTCTTCAATTGATAGAAAATGATTTGTCTGTTCCTCTATCGCAAACTCGCCAGTGATATCGTAGTCTTCATCCTCTTCCATAGGCATGACCTCGTCAAGCAGGCTCTTTAACAATTCCTTTACATCAATATCCTTCGCTTTAGCTAAAATTGATTCCCGATTATCGTTTAAGTATTCTTTATCCGACTCGGCTTCAATGACTTCTAACATCATTTCCGAAGGGATAATGATAAGTGGTGTATATCCTTCTTTTTTGCCTTCCATGAGAACTTGATGATACCTGGTCATGACACCTTTAACATTTTTCTCCTCAATAATCATGCAGTCACAATCCAATATAGCAATTATTTCTTTTATATAATCTTTCTTTTCCTTTTTTTTGAATTTATCAAATATACCCACGTTCTTCATCTCCTACAGGTAATGTTGTTGGTCATATTTATAAATTCAATTAAATTTATATTTTTCCTCTTAGAACCCCGCTTGGTAAAACAACAAAAGCTCCTTTCCGTATAAAAAAACTCTTTGGGAGATCCTCGAAATAGCCCAAATTCCCCAAGTTTTTGAGTTAAAATAATTTTGGTTTGTGAATAGTCTTTAAGTGGGGGGTGCTGGTGATTAAAATTTCAATGCACATCAGCAGATTATTTTTAGGGGTCGTTTTCTTGATTGCAGGTATAAACGGATTTTTTGTAATCTTTGGATTAGAACCATTTATAGCAACTAGTTCAGCAGCAATGGCATTATTCGAATTTAAATACCTCTTAATCGCAGAAAAAACTTTAGAAGTTATATGTGGAATATTACTTATAATCAATCAATTTATCCCATTAGCCATTGCAATATTATCGCCAATTGTAGCCAATATTTTCTTGCTCCATTTGTTCCTAGACCATTCTTTACTGCCTTTAGCGATAATGCTTGTCCTCACTTTCGGATTTTTGTTGTTCTATTATAGAAATAACTTTATGAGTTTACTAGAGAGAAAACCGAACTCGCCTCATTAAATACCCATTATTTTAATTCAAATTTTCTTGCTAAATGTGTTAGTTAAAGTTTGATCGCAGCAGCGGTCTTTTTTTCTTGTTAAAATGGATTGATTGGGACAATTAGATAAGGGTTGAGAGAGGATTTTAAGAATCCGATTATCGACCTAGTTTTTATGTTGAATAATTTACACACCATAGACTTCCTCACAGTAATCGCCAATATTTGTGGCGGAACGGTCATAGGATGGGGAGCTTCGGGATCTGATAATTCATGCATTAAATCCGCAAAAACCGTCCCGGGAATATGACCTTGATTATACGCATCTCTCCCCGACCACTTGCCTACCTCTTCCTCTTCACTATCTGCGATTTTTAAAAATGTAGTGGCGTCTACTATCCTTAAATTTGGATCTTCCAACCGCTCCGCTAACCATTCTGTATTCACGATCAATGGATGTTTACCCGTTTTCCCTGTTATTTGTAGGGCTGCTACTTGTTCGATGAGATTTTGAAGACTTTGCCCCTCATAAATGGCAGCAAGTCTTTCCATAATAAAAGGACTCCGACTTGGATCAATTTTCACATGGCTTTCCAAGAGCACCGCCTGTTTTTGGTGTTTAGTTTAATTTGTGAAGGATTAAACGAACTGGTACTTAAGTTTAGATGGGATGGCTACGGCTATCCCGTTTTCTTATTGTGCTAACGCTCCCATAGTCAAATAGGAAATTTATAGGAATATAATGGTCCCAAGTTTTAGGTAAACCCCAAGTAATGGATTTGGCTACGATTTGCTTTCATTATTTTGAAGCACACTATACTAAGCACAGTGATTTAATTAACGTTTAAGAAGAAAAAGGGATGGTGTAAATGATAAAGCAGCTTCCACCTGGCCAATTCGAAACAGAAAAATGGCCAATACTGCACACAGGGGATGTTCCCGAGTTTAATGAAATCACATGGAATTTCAGACTTTTTGGTGAGGTGAAGGAAGAAAAGTCCTTATCCTATAAGGAAATCATGGAACTTCCAAAGACCATATCAAGCGTTAACATGCATTGTGTTACCACCTGGTCTAAGTTTGATACCACTTTTGAAGGAATTGCACTTAGAGAGTTATTGAAATTTGTTGAAATTAATGAAGGTGTAAAATACATTAAAATTTACGGTTACTACAATGGGGACAGATTTGGTTATTCTGCAAACCTGCCGCTAGAGCCTTTATTAGGGGACGATTCTTTGTTTGTATACCGTTGGAAGGATAAAAGTCATGATTGGCAAGATATTGATTCAAAACATGGTTATCCACTAAGGTTTATTCCACCAGAAGTATTTTATTTATGGAAAGGTTCAAAGTGGGTTTCGGGGATTGAGTTTATGAAAGAAGACGAAGCTGGTTTTTGGGAAGAGCTTGGCTATTCGATGACAGCAAATCCATTTAAAGAAGAGCGGTACCGTTAACACAGATACGTCTAGGAAGCAAAAAGGAGGGTGAGAAGTACTTAAAATTTTGATACTTTGCTTCCAATAAAAAAGAAAGGCTATTTTCTTTAACGGGGCAGGTTAATGGTAGACGGAGGATTTGAAAATGAAATTTACTATTCGTATTTTCTTTAGCGAAAACTTCAATAATTCAATATTTGAAAGAGAGCTAAAAAAATCCTTAGAGGAAATTAGTGTATCTATTACAAGTATTAATTTTAATCAATTTGAAGAAAATTACATACATAATAAAAGGAATATTATTGAGATAAATGTTGAAGTTAAAGGGAATTTTATCGATTACAGAACCGTTTTTGGTTGTGTATTTTCAGTATTAGATGAACTTTCTTTAAATTTATCTGGATTAGATATAAATGAATAATAGGCTTCTTTTATTGCACTTGACTGATATCGTGCACCTAACTTAATACAAGGGGCAGTCGGGCAGTCTAACTGCCCTTTTTATTCATGAAACTTAGTTTTAAAAAACCAGTTGTGAAAAGCTTGTGTTAAGTAATCAGTTATCCAAATTGTTATAAAACTCCAATACCAAGTCCATTTTTTATATTTAATTAATTTTGTATATTTCACTGCAATTATTTCAAAGATGACTATTACAGAAGTACTAATAAAGCAATGCAGGATTTTTAAAAGGTTAGATTTATTTTTTGGATAGTACAAACTAAATAAAGCGCACAGTCCAGGATATATAAAGTATTCAAATGAAAAAGATGCTTTATTTGCTTTTATGAAAAATAAGCGATATGGATAGGAAATTAAGTTTTTTTCTGCCACTAGTAATCCAAAAATCCATGTTAGTACTTGTTTAAATAAAAATACAACTAGTGATTCACGAATTTTATTTTTTGGTGTCAATATTATTAATAATAATGACACAATTATCCAGGATGAAATTTCGATAGTTTTCTCTGCTTTGTATTTCATTAATTATCCTCCTTAATAAATAGTTTTTACTTTTAGAATTGATTAATTCAATTATTGATGGACGGCATTGTTACACTTCTCTTTTTAGGGTTTGGTGAGAAAAACGGATAGGGTGGTTTTAATAGAAAGGTGAATATTTTGTGACAATACCTTCTTAACGGAGCACAAAATGGGCACCCAAAATCGAGGCTTTATGACTATTGCATTTTTATTCAGAGGAACGTATGAGTCTAACGTATTAACTTGAGGTAAAACCCTTATTTTCAAAGGACTTATTAAGTCCTTTTCCCCCTTTACACTTGATTATGTAAACTGATTGTGTATATAATATTATTGTTGCAGACAAACGCAGTCTGCGAAATCGGATATATTTACTTTTTCTAAAATAAAAATTTGCTCAAAAAAACACATTCTATTACCCTCTAAAACAAGCATTCAATCTTGTAGGGGTCTAGATTGAATGTGAAAATAAAATGCTAGAAGGAGGTAGGATGTTAGGAGCATCATGAAAGGATGATTGCATGAGTGTAGATCAAACTAAAGGTCTCCAAGAAGAAGAAAAAGACGATTATTCATTTGATAAGGTTCCGGCAGGAAAACGGAATATGGGTTGGTTTAGCGTAACCAACATAACGTTTGGTATTGCCACTGCGATTTTTTATTTTCAAACAGGCAGTGTTATGGCCCTTCAGTATGGTGCAATGAATGCTATTATTTCAGCGATTTATGCCATCGTAATTGCTGGGGTCTTAGGTACAGTGATTGCCTATTTATCCGCGAAGTCAGGAATGAATGTAAACCTCATGTCTAGGCAAGGGTTTGGGTACATTGGTGCTTCGTTAACTTCATTGATATACGCATCAAATTTCATTATGTATTGCGCCTTTGAAGGTATGATTCTCGTTTCCGCAGTACATGCATTTTTCCCCGCTATTCCACTATGGCTTTTAATTATCGTTTTTGGATCCATTGTCATCCCGCTAAATTGGTTTGGTATTAAACAATTAGATAAATTACAAAAATGGTCATTACCGATCTTCTTTCTATTTTTAATTGCCATCATCATTGTTGCAGCCAATTTACCGTCTCAATTTGATGGTCACTTTTGGACCTATTTGCCAAAAGGGTTACAGATAGGTGGAACAGGTTTACTTCTATGTATCGGGATGCAGCACGGGATTATGGGATTAACCGCCTTAATTGCGTCAGATTATGCGCGGTTCCTTAAACCAAAAGATATTAAACTTGGATCCATTATGATTGGATTTATTCCGCAAATTTTCTGTTTTGGTGTCATGGGCTTACTTGGAATATGGTTTGGTGTCCGGTTAGCTGAATCGAATCCAGGAGTTTATATTGTCACCATTCTTGGACTAGGTGGAGTCGCTTTTACGTTATTAACACAATTACGTATTAACGTTACAAATATTTATAGTGCTTCCCTGTCATTGTCCAATTTTTTCGAGAATGTATTCCATTTCAAACCTAATCGTCACTTTTGGGTTGTTGTCTCAGCCATCGTATCGATTGCGCTCATGCTTGGCGGTATATTAGATTATTTAGGTAGTGCCATGACATTCCAAGGAGTTCTCTTAATGGCCTGGGCTGCTATTTTAGTTACAGATGCATTAGTCGTGAAGAAGTTGTTGAAAATTGGACCGAAAGAATATGAAGCGAGACAGGAAAAATTATATAAATGGAATCCAGTTGGGGTTGCACCATTAATTATCTCAAGTGTTTTTGGAACGATTGCTGCATTAGGGTACATGGGAACGTTCCTACAAAATACAGCCACTTTCTTTGCAGCCATACTTGCGTCATTCCTCACTGTTGCAATAGCTGTGTATACGAAGGGGAAATACTACAGTAAAGAGTCTGGGGAAGTAAAGGTAAAACGTAAAAAAGAAAAAGAGAGAAAACAGCCAACATTCACACAAGAAATACCAGTTGATTAAAAAAGTGCCCACCACCCGAATCTTGTCGAGGAGAATTTGACAAAATTGCGGGTAGTGACAGGCACTTGCCTAAAAAAACAGGTTGTCCTCACATTTGGGGCAACCATTTTATAAATGATTAAAGACTTATTTACAAACAATTACTTCACGAGTAAATGAACCTTTTTTAACAACAGCGCGGTCAATCATGTCAAATCCCGCATTTATGAGGATTTCATCGATTAATTCAACCGTAACGAGTACGACCCTCTTAGCAATCCTACGCGCACTTTGAAGCATTTCGAGCTGCTCTTCAGGAGAGATAACAGAACACAAATTGTAAGGTAAATCGATAATCGCTACATCATATTGTTTTGTGACATTGCGGATATCTGCCAATTTCACTTCTCCAGAAAGCCCAAAATGTGCGATATTCTCTCTAGCTCCACCAAGAATAAGAGGATTTCGATCGCTCCCAACTATATCAATCCCCATCGATAAGGCCTCTACTAGTACGGTCCCAATCCCACAGCAAGGGTCAATGGCCTTGATTCCACTTGGGTCTGGAATGGCAATATTCACAATCGCTCTTGCCACACGTGTGTTAAGCGCGGTGGAATAACTATGCGGTTTCTGTTGATGCCGAAACCAAACAGACTCACTTTTCATATAATCCCCGAATACCCATCTTCCGTTTATATTCATAACGCCAAATATTCTCTTCGGATGATGAAGATCAGCCTCACCATTAATATGTAATCCGATTTCCTTCTCAATGGCCCGGCGGTATTCCATGCCTTTCTCTACATTTTTTACCTGCCCGCCATTTTTTACATAATACACTTTAAACGTTTCCCCAGTTACTTTCAGGGCTGCTACTTGTTCGATGAGCTGTTGAAGACTTTGCCCCTCATAAATGACAGCAAGTCGTTCCTTAATAAACGGACTCCGACTTGGGTCCATTTTCACATGGCTTTCCAAGATGTTTGTTTGTGACTCCTCCCCAAATAAGGAGCGCATTTCCAAAGCACACAATGAACGTTCATCCTCATAACAGGCGTAAGTATATATATAGGTCGTTAGTTTTTCGTGTTTACAATCCAATTGTTCACATCCTTCGATTTCTCAAATAATAAAAGGCAATAGGTATGACCTATCGCCTCTCTTGATATAGTTTTACCTAAAAAACACCTTGTCTATATTGTACTTCGACTTGAGTTCATTAATAATATACGTTTCGTATATTTCTCTATGGACAGGTTCTTCAATCACACAAACTTCAATTTTAGTGACTTCATCTCTATGCATTTTGATTGGGGATACATTATCCTCAAAATGCCTTTTAATTCTTGGTCTCAACTTCCTTGCTTTACCAACGAATAATAACTCTTGGTTACTATTATAGAACATAAAAATACCACCCTTATCTCTAGGGATAAGATGAAAATCAGTAAACCCATAAATATTACTTAACTCAGGATTATTCTGTTTGGTAATGGTAACACTTGGTTTTGGAATGGTTATATTTATCACTACATTCACTTCCTCTTTTAATATCTCTTAAGATTATCATAACCGGAATTAAATTACCTTATTTACTATGGTACGGTTCATCGTGATGTATCAAAATGGGGTTCTCTTGTATTTCAAAAACACTTCTCTTTAAATAAGAATTGTTGTCCTTAATTAAGCAACCAGCGAAAGTAAAATAAGCGAAGTTTTTTCCGTTAGATGAAGCCGTGACAGGCACTTGCCTTAGAATACCTCTAAACACCCTTCCGTTTCCAGGTTACAATTTTTCACTTTGATTTCGTAATTTTAATAGCACCTGCGTTTTCAGCAGAAAAATCAGGTTAATATCGCCAAAAATTTTATAAAATGGTATAAATATGAAGCAATTCTTTTTTCTATTAAAATCTTAAACCTGATGGAAATATGCGAATTAAATTTAGCGGCAACGCAACACAAAGAATACTATAAAAACAATGCAATGGTTGTATGTTGTAATATTCTTTCAATAGCCAGCAATTTATAATTTACAGTACTTAAAAAGACGTTTATGCCTTAGATTTGTTCAATAAATGAAAGGAAAGTGAATATGTATCTTGCAAAAAATGAATTTGTGAAATTTACTCAGACCTACAAAAAGATACTTTTTTATTATGCAGGACTAGCTTTTATTGTCATTTTGGGAACTTATTTTACCATGATGGCCATCGGACAAGAAACCATTGACCAGTTTATGGAGGGGGTCGTGGATAGTCTTGGCGGCGAACAGGCTATACATGAAAAGATGAAAAGTCAAAATAGTTCCTTTCTTTTTATTTTGCAAAATAACCTAAAAGTCTCTCTGATCGTACTGATAAGCGGGTTGATCCCTTTTTATTTTGTCACGTTGATTGGCTTACCATCTATTGCAATAATCGGCGTTGTTCTTGCGAATGCCAAAATGGATGAAGAAAATCCTTTTTGGGTATTTTGCACCAGTATTCTTCCAAATGGAATAACTGAATTTACTGAGTTTCTCATAGTGGTAAGTATGTCGATTTACTTAAGCCACACGATTACAAAGAAAATTTTTAATAGAAAAAGTGAAATTTTAATCTGGCAGCAAGTAAAAGCCAACCTTATGACGTTTTTGGTTGTATGTGTGCCCTTGGTGGTACTTTCAGCTGCAATCGAAGCATTTATTACGCCAATTTTAATGAGGTAATAGAATGAGACAAGTTACTAAAGAACATGCAGGAAAATATATAATTAATAATAATGTAATTCTTTCTCTATTGGTTTATTTCGGGGTATATATCGTACTTGATATCACAAAGTTGTTTTTTACCTTTGACATCCACCAGAGAGCCGCATTGCTCCTGACTGTCATTCCTGTTTTGTTGCTCATTACTTTGATTCTTTTAAGGGATGAACTAAAAAAAGGGGTGGAGACGAAAAAGGCTTCGTTAATGAAGTCCCTGCTAGCAGTGATAGGCGGATTCATTTTAATGTTTATAGGTCAAAAGATGATTATGGTATTGTTAACAAATGTTTTTCATATTCAAAATGCAGCAGGCCCTGACAGTGAAAACCTTCTAAAGTCAATTCCTCTGCTGCTTCTTGTTCAGGCCATCCTCGGACCGGTTTTGGAGGAAGTGATCTTCAGAGGAACTATTCAGCGCTATTTTCATAAAAAATTTCATCCTATAGTAAGCATTGTGTTGACCTCTTTACTCTTTGCCGGATGGCACATGACACTGACGGGGTTACCTCAGCGGTTTTGGACATCCATTGTTCTATCTACATCCTATTATTATACAAACCGATTATCTGTCCCCATCGCAATCCATATCATGTTGAATACCATGGTCGGTTTAGTCGGTCTATACGGGTAAGATGTTTTTATGCCACTTGATATTCGGCTTTTACTGTTGTTAAATAGTAATCTTTGAAAATTTTACGTGGGATTATGTCCTTAATGGGGCTGCCCCGCTTATATTTCATTTTATGGTTTTCCGAATTATATACACCTGATTGAGGGAATTCATTCGCTGGGTTCCCTTTTCCGTTACCCCTTCCATCTGGACCTATGTATTCCCCTCCATTTAAGCTCGTTTCTGTTGCAAACATAGAGGGGTGGATGTGTTCCCTTTTTAGCCGGCTGAAAAAAATAGCTTAACCCTTGCTTTTATTATGCTGGTTCCTTCACTAAACTTTCCTTTTCATAACTTTTCTTATTAATCGTTATAAACAAAGAAATGCTGCCTAATAAGATAAAAAAGAGTGCCTGGCAAAACACCAGTCCTATTATGGATTGGTGTTGTTCCATTTCCCTAAAAGACCTTATTTACTTATCGTAAGCTGCACCTAGCAGTATATCTTTACAAAAATTCGCAACCTATACACTAACATTATTTGAACAATAATAACTGACATTTGAACATACGAATAGGATCGCATTTTAATTTGGTGATGGTCCTTTCAGTCTCTCATTCACAATTATTATAAAAAACAACTTTTGTGAGATACATCACAATTGGCAATCATTATTAATGCTATCATTATTAATGAAGTTAGGAAACAATTACCCAGAAGAGCCCGATTTTTTTCTCACTAATAATTGTACTATTTTATTCTTCTCATAATCAGAAGATCATATATAGGAGGTTTTTTAAATGTCTAAAGAAAAGTTGTCTGAATTAATTAGTCCTGAAGCTGTGATTAACTTTGAAACTGGTGCGATTAAAGCAAGCACTTTGGATTCAATCATCAACCTTTTGCCATTTGAAATGGGCTTTTGCGATGCCAACGATATTTTCCGTTGGTATTCAAATAATCCAAACCGCGTGCATGGTCGCCGTAAAGAAGCGATTGGTCGCCCTGTACTTGAGCTTCACCCAAAAGTGGCTCACCACGTTGAAAAATTGTTGAATGATTTCCGTTCGGGTACACGCGATGAATGGGAATTTTGGTTCCCAAAACGCACGGGTGAAACCGGCCAAATTTACCAAAAATTCATGGCTGTACGTGATGAAAATGGAAAATACCTTGGCTGTATGGATGTGACCGTTAATATCGACCTTTTCCAAGGAAAAGAAGGTAAAAATACCCCTGAAACGATTGACGAATTTATAGCTGTTACGCCTAAATAATAATAGAGAGCCTGAAAAACACATTGAATTAGGGAATTCAATGTGTTTTTTTATAATCATCATGATGTTTTTATCTTCATTCCAATTAAATAAGAGGTTTTGTCCTTAATTAAGTAACCAAAAGTAAAATAAGCGGAGTTTTTCCGACTAAATGCAAAATGGAGCTCGTTTCGGGGAAAATAAGGGGAGATTTTCCGACTATGCAAAGCAAAATCTCCTATTTTCGCATTTTTCGTGTCAATAGGCGGAATCTCTCCGTCTATGTATGCTATTTTCAAAGCTATTTAGAAAGTAAGCGGAATTTTTCCGTCTATTTATCAGATATATCGGAAATGGTAAACTAAACGCCACCCTACTCCTTCAAAAACAACATGATTGTCTTCTTCGTATAAGCATCAACCGTTCTCAGGTTCTTGCCTGCAAGCGAGCATTCATAAAGGCCTGGTATCCTTCTTCAAATCCCATATTATGTTAAAGCCTCTCCCAGCTAGTGAACAACATGAGCTGATAAATGGTCCGATACTACGAGAATTTGGACCGATCCTGGACCAATAAATGGACTGATACTACGAAGTTAGGATCGATTCTGGACTAATGTTGTTCACTATTAACTAACTAAGTATCATTTAAATAAGAGTGCCTGGCACTACCTTTCTTTACTAATCTTGATTAAGAATATTTAATGTAGAAATATGTTAAACCTTTAAAGGATACGATATAATTTAAATCAAAGGAGATGATCAAATGGCAATCAGACGAGAAGATGTTTATAAATTAATTGATAAAGTCCCGGATGAAAAATTATCAGAGTTGGTAAAATGGATTAAACTTCTCACCATTCCCGAAGAGGCACCGACTGAGGATGAAGTTGAAGCGATTAAGGAAGCACGTAAGGAGTATGAAAATGGAGAAACACATTCTTACTCAATAGAGGATTTGCGTAAGGAGTTTTTAGGAAATGAGTAGATATCAACTTCAATTATCTAAAAGCTCGAAAAAATTCCTTGATAAAAGTGATAAAGTAACAAGAAACCGAATTATTAATGTGATTCACGCTTTATCAGAAAATCCATATTCATACCCTGGAATTATTAGATTGGCTGGGTATGAAGATACCTATAGGGTAAGGATAGGAAAATTTAGAATCATTTTTCAGATAGTAAATGAAATACTTCTGATTTTCATTCAAGACATCGATAGCCGCGGTGATGTCTACAAGCATCTTTAATCATGTTGTTTTCTATATATGTTAGTACCCCAGTTACCCGCCAACTCTCACCGAGAATCCTCATTGGTTTTTTTCATTTCGTTCAGCATTTTAAATATTAAAAATTAGGTCAGTCCCCCATAAAGTAAATAAAAGTGCCTGTCACTTATTTTATTTGGTGTTGGGCACTTCATTAATTCTACTTAAAAAAACTCATTTACTTATTTATACGTTTCTCCTCTTTCTTCTAAATGAGATTTAATATGTGCTTGAAAATACGACATTGGTTGGGTATTCTTAAAGCACAATCTCCCTTTAAGGATGTGTCTAACCTGCGATTAAATAAATATATTTCCGAGTCTGGAAAAACATCTAGACGCGGTGCAGATAAATTGATTAGTGAAGGAAAAGTGACCATTAACGGAAAAGTTGCCACATTAGGAAGCCAAGTCGAACCAGGCGATGATGTTCGAATTGGAGGAAATCCGGTCAAAGTGGCTAAAAATTACGTTTATATCGCCCTAAATAAACCTGTTGGCATTACTAGTACGACAGAACGACATATTAAAGGAAATATTATTGATTTAGTCAACCATCCATTAAGAATATTTCATATCGGAAGACTGGATAAGGATTCAGAGGGTCTGATCCTCCTGACTAATGACGGAGATATTGTCAATGAAATACTAAGGGCTGAACATAAGCATGAAAAGGAATATATCGTGACAGTAGACAAGCCCATCACTCCAGAGTTTTTAAAAAGAATGGCAGCAGGTGTAGAAATACTTGATACAAAAACGCTGCCTTGTAAAGTAGAACAGCTTTCTAAATATGTTTTTAAAATCATTTTGACACAGGGGTTAAACCGGCAGATTCGCCGTATGTGTTCTGCCTTGGGATACCAGGTTTGTCGACTGCAACGAATACGAATCATGAATATCCATTTAGGGAACCTCCCTATTGGCCAGTGGAGAGATTTATCCAAGAAAGAACGTACTCAATTATTTAACGAACTTCATTATGAGCCAAAAGAATGGTAAAAAAAGTGCCTATCACCACCCGAATGGTGCCGACGGCTGTAATAAGCTAGAATTCTCTAACCATGCTAACAGCCTTTTAGTTGAGGAAATCTGGTCAAAAAGAAAATGAAGAAAGCCATGCGTCCATGGCTTTCTTCATTTTCTTTTTTATTCCTTTTCCCTGGCAGTTTTTCTAAGGTCAGGTACGTCCGTTTCCTCACCAAATTCCGTTCCATAATTTGGTTGTCCACTATAGTTACTCCGGTTCACTTCTTTGCTGGCATCCGTCGCTTCCCATCGCTTAAACAAGAGAGTTAAACAAACTAACCCGCTTAGACCAACTAGACTGTAAATAATTCTTGATAGGAAAGAGTCTTGTCCGCCAAATATTGCTGCAACCAAATCAAATTGAAAGAAACCAATTAATCCCCAATTTATAGCCCCAATGATGGTTAATGCTAAGGCAATTCTTTGCAGGGTATTCATGAAGCACACCTCCTTTCCAGCTGACATTTTATTCACATACAAATTAATACTCCTCGGTGAAATGTCTACACCTTAAGTACATTATTTGTAAAATTATTATTTTTATTAAAAGTGGGTTTCATACCGCCTGTCACCACCCAAATTTAATGGATAAAAATAAAGAGAGAAGTGCTGTACACTTCTCCCTTCAACCTCTACCGTCATAAATTAAACTTGTTTATTAAACCCGGAACTGCTCTTCTATTTCTTTTTCACCAATATAGTTGATGATGTAACTATTGAGTTTCCTGCGCTGTCGAATGCTTTATAGGTGATGGTATAGATTCGGTCCGAACCGCTTATTTCATTCCTCAAATAAAAGTCGGTATCCGCCGTTCCATATTCCGCGCCCTGAATATCCGGTTCAGGAATTTTCCCGCCTTTCACCACATCGGGCTGACTGCTTGTGATCGATACGAGCTCAAACGAAGCAATACCTGATACTGCATCACTGGCATCCACAGCAGCCTTCACATTTATAAGCTTTCCGGTGTTGCCAATCATGACTGACGGATTGAACGTAACATTCAACACTGGCTTGGTTTTATCAATTTTCACTTGGACTGTCTTTATCTCTTCCGTATTGCCTGCAACATCCACACTGCGGTATTCCAGTGTATTGATTCCTTCCGTTGAAACAACGATGCTGCCTGTATACGTTGCCCATGCACCGCCATTGAGCCTATATTCAGTTTTGGCTACACCAGAAAAGGAGTCACTGCTTACAAGGCTTACAGTCGTGTCGCTGTTATACCAGCCATCCCTCACCGAAGTTGTGGTCGTCGGGGCCGTTTTATCTACTTTCACTTGGACTTGCTTAGTTGCTTCCACATTGCCGGCCTTATCGATACTTCTATACTCAAGGGTATTTATACCCTCCCCGCTGATCCTCACCGGACTACTGTAGGCAGTCCAACTCCCTCCATTTAGCCTGTATTCGGTCTTTGCTACACCTGAAATAGAATCAGTTGCAGTCAGGCTAACTTCTACATCACTGTTGTACCAGACAGTCCCTAGCGTGGAAGTGGTAGTGGAAGGACCTGATTTATCAATGACGAACTCCACTCTTTTTACATCTTCCACATTGCCTGCCATATCGATGCTGCGATATTCAACGGTGTTTGTACCTTCCGTTCGGACATACGTTGGAGCCTGATAGGTTATCCAATTTCCTCCATTCACTCTGTACTCTGTCCGTGCTATACCGGACGTTCCATCTTGTGCAAGAAAGGACAGCGGCACATCTACTTTTACCGGATAGGAAGGAATATCACCGATTTTTGTCTCCGGTTTTTGTGTATCAATGTTGATGGTTGCTGATTTTACAACCTCTTCATTACCGGCCTTGTCGATACTCTTATATTCAACGACCGTTGTGCCGTCAACCGAGAGACTAAACGGCACAGCGTATGGCTGCCATTCTCCTCCATTGATTCGGTAAAGCGTTTTTTCGATTCCTGTATCATCATCGGCAGCAGTGAGTGAAACCGTCACGCCCGACCCATACCAGCCATTCGTTCCTGTTTGGCCCTGGACATTCAGCGATGTCTCAGGTTTAGTGGTATCGGGCGCATTCACAAGGATGTTGTATTGAGATAGATCCCTATGTTTAAAAGTACTGCCTTCGGAATCTTCCTTGCTATTATAGTACGTGTAAAAATTGCCCTTTTTATCAACGGTTTCAATAGAATAGAGCGGCCAGGTGCCCGCTGGATCATCGGGGCTTGTCCCAAATGTTCCTTCGTATTTTAAAGTCTCCGCATTGTAGGTTAATTCTACGTCTTTAGTATCATAGCCGACAGGAAAACTATACGAAACATAGACATGGTCAACCCCTGAGAGATCGTCAACAATGTCTGCCGATAGCTGTACCTGTTCACCCTGCATGATGGTTGTTTTTGAAACGGAAAATCCGTTTAATTTCGGCGGGGTAACGTCACCTACCGTTCCATAGATCTCAATATTATAAGCACTAAAATCTTTTACTTCGTAGTAACTATCTTGAGACGGTGTCTCCCCATTTCGATAGTAATAATGGTTATAGAGCTTATCCCCCATTTGGATTGTGCCAATCGACCAAATTCCAGGAACATCATATGGGTCGGCATAAAATGTGCCTTCATATTTACCGGTTTCTTGGTTATAGGTTAACTCAATACCTTTGCCACCTTCGCTATCCCCATTTGGTGGTACAAAACTTAGGTGTACATATTCCACCCCAGAACCTTCTTCGATGATATCTGCTGACACTGTTATGGACTCTCCGCCAGCAACCCTTGTTGAAGAAAGAGATAAATCACCTAGTCTTGGTGCTGTATTATCGACTAAAGTACCATACACTTCAATATTGTATTGTGATAGATTCCTATATTCATAGGTTGATCCCTGATACGGTGTCTCTCTGTAATAAATACTATATTTGTTCCCCTGTTTGTCCCTCAAATAGATGGATGAAAGTTCCCATACGCCTGCACCATCATACGTGGACACATCGAACGACCCCTCATATTTTGTCGTTTCAGGGTTAAAACTTAAATAAACAGTCTTTGAATAACCGGTTGGGCCATCATAATAGGCATACGCTACATCCACCCCTGATTCCTCTTCGAGTATTTCTGCACTAAGCGTGATGGATTCGCCTTGAGTAGCACTAGTTCCGGATAACGAAATACTAGCTAACTTTGGAGGTGTAACGTCACCTGCTGCTATTCCTTTGGACACCGGAGATAGTAATGAAAATAGTAGAATCAGCGTTGTCAACTTAGCGAACAAATTTCTCCTTTTTCTTAAAAAAATCAATTCTCTCCCACACTCCCATCTGAAAATTATGTACTTCTTAATTTTACCTTATTTATCCAGTTGGGGTACACAAAAAGTTCTCAATTATATAAAAAATCATTCTTAACTAAGAATTAAAAGCGTTGCGAAGAAAAAAGTGCCTGTCACGCCCCGAATAGTGCCGACGAAATCGACAAAATACGGGAGGTGACAGGCACTTAAACTTCTAAATTTTTCTTTTCATAACTTTTCTTATTGATTGTAACAAACAAAGAAACGCTTCCTAATAAGATAAAAGTAACGGCAGAAACGGTAAATACACTAGCTAAGCCAAGCCATTTCCCAAGGAGCGATCCTATTACTGGGGCAAGAAGACTTGATGCACTTTGAACGGCTGTTGAAAAAGCACTAACTCTCCCTAGCATATTCGCTGGTGTTTCAGTCGTTAAAATAAAACCATATGGAACAAATAGAGCCGTTCCAACACAACCAATCATGGCAAAAACCATCATCCAAAATAGAAGGTTCCCATGAGCAAGACCATAGCAGCCCCATCCAACTAAAAGCATGAATACTCCAGATATGATCCTGCCTATGGACATAAACCTCAGTGGATTTTTTCTCCAATTAGTATAGGTGCCGCATAAGAAAGATCCCGTGACAGAACCCACTCCAAGTGCACTGCTGATTAATCCATAACCTGTTTTATCTAGCCCCAATGACAAGGATAAAGGAGCAAAAAAACTATCATAAAGAAAGATGATAAACATGGAAATGGATGTAATCGAAATAGCTGATAATAAAAGTCTATTAGATCGAATAAGCGAAAAGCCTTCTTTAAACTCCACCCAGTAGGAAGCTTTGGCAGAAGAATTGTCTTGTTCCTCCTTTTCTAAGGGTGGAAATTTGAAAATCAACATTAGTGCCATACCATACATGATTCCTTCTATCAAAAATATCATTTGTGGTTTTGTCATAACCAGCAGCCCTCCACCCATTAAGGGGGCAACAATCTTGGTTACATTCAGCACAATCTGGCTAAGGGACGAAGCTTCTGCCATATACTCATCAGGAACTACTTTTCGAGTAGAAGATTGTCGGGCTGGTTCAAAAACAGAAGCCAAGGATGATTTCAGGAAAATAAGAGCAAGCAAGACCCATATGTTAGGTGCAACAAAGAAACCAACAATCACCATGACACGAAACAAAGTAGAAAACATCATGACCTTCTTTTGATCCCATCGGTCAATCCAAACTGATGACAATGGCCCAATGACAATATACGGGAGAAACATGACGATGACAGACGCAGCGTTCGCCCGTAAGTCTAATCCCCACTGAAAGGAAATGAGGGCATTAACCGCAAGTAAATCAAGCCAATTTCCAAAGCTTGAAAATACCTGAACGGAAAATAACAATAAAAAATTTTTTCGTTTTAATAAGGAAAATGTTTGTGATTTTTTCAAAAAAAACATCCCTTTCTTACCTTTAATTTTCAGGTAAGAAAAGGATAGCAAGGAAATGTCAGAGGAATATCAGATGGATTTATTTAATAATTGTTCAATCTTTACTGTTAATGTTGGAAAATCATACTGTTCGGAGAAACTTTCCCATTTATTTTTATAATCGTGCGGAAGATCGATGGTTAAATGATTGCTTAGTAAAATGATATCTCTTACTCCATTTATGATATGGGGAACAAACTTAGAAGACAATAAGATCATGAACCCTTCATCCATTTGTTGAAGGGCCTCTTTCCCATCTCCTTTCATCCATTTGATAAACCCCTTTAACATTAGATACCTCCCCTTTTCCCGCAAATAAGGATATTTTTCAAAGAGTTGATCACCTTCTGCCATATGGGTTTCAACGGAATGAAAATTTCTTGTTAACAATTCAGTTTTCATCTCTTGAATCTTTAGGTACGTTACTATACTTTCATGAACGGCACCCTGATCAATTTGTGAACGTACTAAATTGATCCTCTTTTTAGCATTTTCAAAGTTACCCTTATCGATGTTTATGCCGATTATGCCCAATTCTTCTAACTCCTGCTGTTGTTGGAATGGAACCATTTTTAATCGGAGTGCCTTTTGAACATATGCATAAGTTTTATCAATATTAAATTGGATCATCCAATAAATATGCAGGAGATAGAACAGTTTTTGCGAAAGAGGAATATCCAAGTTGGTCACAAACCATTGAAAATCTCCCTGTACAAAATGAAGGTATATTTTCTTATGTACTTCAATGGGAATATCTAATGCTTCATGCTGCATCACAATGGTTTTTAACCCGTTTGCTTGCCCGTAAAGAATGTATTTATTATATAAGACATCCATACTTTCTCTAAACTCTTTATCATGATAGAGGGGATTATCTTGCTGATTTTGTTTCATGGTTAATCGATACCCAATGCCTCGAACCGTTTCTATTAAAATATCATCTAAAAAAGCTAACTTTTTTCGTAAACGGTACACATGATCGTCAATCGTCCGGTCTGTAGGATTCTCCATTGCCCAAACCTTATCTAGTAAGATTTGCCTGGATAGTGTTTGACTCCTATTTTCATATAAACATTTAAGAAGGTGGTATTCTTTAGGTAGTAATAGTATTTTTTCATTATTAAATAAAACGGAGTAATCGTTAAAATCGAACTGGAGCTTTTTCATAACTTTCCTCTTAAATAAAATTTGGTAGATAGATTCTTATTTCTGCATTTGATCTTATTTCTCCTTTATTCACTGACAAGCTCTTTTGATGAAATTCCTTTTGGGGCTCTGCCTATCCTCACTATTCGGGTGTTTTAAGCCTTTCATAACGACTAGGACTCTGACTTTCCTCGCCATTCGGGTGTTATGAGCCTTTTATAACGACCGGGGTTCTGTCTTTCCATGCCTTTCGGGTGTTATGAGCCTTTCATAACGACCGGGGTTCTGTCTTTCCATGCCTTTCGGGTGTTATGAGCCTTTCATAACGACCGGGGTTCTGCCTTTCCATGCATTTCGGGTGTTATGAGCCCTTCATAACGACCGGGGTTCTGCCTTTCCATGCATTTCGGATGTTATGAAGCCTTTTATAACGACCGAAACTCTGCCTTTCCTCGCTGTTCGGTCGTTATAAGCCTTTCATAACGACCGGGGTTCTAGCTTTTCGAACTGTTCGGTCGTTATGAGCCTTTTATAACGACAGGAGCTCTAGCTTTTCAAACTGTTCAGGTGTTATGAGCCTTTTATAACACCCGGGGCCCTATACTAAAATTGTAAGTCACTCCCGTTAACTTCTCCGAAACATCCCATAATTTTTTCATGGTTTCCGGATTATATACACCTGATCGAGGGGTTTCAATCGCAGGGTTCCCTTTTCGGTTACCCCTTCCATCTGGACCTATGTATTCCCCTCCATTTAAGCTCGTTTCTGTTGCAGCATAGAGTGTTGGAAGTGCTCCCTTTTCAGCTGGCTGTAGAAATAGCTTCATTAAAGCCTTTACATATCGAGGAGCATCTTTATTCCCTATTTTGAACAGGTTTGTGGAGGAAATGCCTGGGTGACACGCTATACTTTTTGTCGCCATTCCATATTGCTTTAACCGATGATCCAATTCTTTGGCAAACAACAAATTAGCAAGCTTGCTTTGTCCGTAAAATTTCATCGCCTTGTAGCCCTTGGCGCCGTCCAAGTTGTCAAAAAAGATGCGTGCGCCTCTGTGGGCAATACTGCTCAGTGTCACGACGCGAGAATGAGGCGTCTTCTTTAGTAACGGCAGCAATAATCCAGTTAAAGCAAAATGGCCTAAGTGGTTGGTGCCGAATTGCATCTCAAAGCCGTCTTTCGTTTTTTGGTATGGCGGAACCATCACACCGGCGTTATTGATTAGAATATCCAATGTGTCAAAACGGCTGCGATAACTTTGCGTAAATTCCCTAACACTGCTTAAATCCGCCAAATTGAGCCCCATCACCAAAACCGAACCTTTTGGATTCCCACTTAGTATCGTTTCTTTGGCAATCGCCCCCTTTTGATCGTTACGAACTGCCAGAATAACCTCAGCACCTTTTTGAACGAGAACCTTAGCGGCCTCCAAGCCAATCCCGCTATTTGCTCCGGTAATAACGATCCTTTTGCCTGTCAAGTCTTGTTCCAGCATATAGAAATACCTCCACAAATTTGTTTAAATTCATTATATATAAATGAGATGAAATACAATGTTATCAATCTATGACATTTATACGAAATAAGCTACAAGGTGATAGAATTAATTTCAGAATTAAAACAATGCCTGTCACGCCCCGTGCCGAAGAATTCGGCGAAATGGGGGGATGTGACAGGCATTCAAACTAACCGTATATTTTTTCTATTTCTTTTTATCTAAATACACATTACCTAGAATTCCAATTAAAATAATAGCCGTATTCATGATTACAGATGAAAGGGTGCTCTGTTTTCGGCTTTTCCGCATGTTTAGTATTTTTATGGAACCATGAGCTTCCTGTTTTGGTTTATGTGTGACGTAAAAAAGGAGATTATCATACTTCTTTCTTTTTTCAGCGTTATTAAGAATTTCATATGCTTCTTTGACTCGTTTAAACTGTTCAGCATTCCCTTTTTCTGTATCTGGGTGTACCTCTTTTACTTTTTTTCGATAAGCTTCTTTAATTTCAGTAAAAGTTGCATCATAGGGCACGTCTAAAATACGATAGTAATTTCCAAAGGATCCCATGTATTTCCCCCACCCTCTTTTACTTACCGTTTTAATCCTTCCAAAATAGTATTCTGGTTGTTTATGAAATATTCATGTTTAAAAACCGCCAAAATATCCATTTTCAAAATGCAGGAGTTAACAGCGTACTTTAACTAAACCGCACCATATATAACATTCCGCAGCCTTGGGTGGTGAACTGCTTCAAAGTTCGGAACCATTTGCTGCATGTAAACAGCTGATAAATTTTCTTTCATATCGACCATTAGCCATGTACCGGCCCTGCCCATCCATCCAAATTCGCCTAACGAGCTATTGCTGCCACCGGCGGCTGGATTGATCATCGTGCGAACACCAAGGCCATATCCATAACCTTTCAGAGCATCCCAATTATAATGCTGCAAAAGTTCTGGTGATAGATGGTTGGTAGACATAAGCTCAATGGTTTTCCGCCCTAAAATGCGGACACCATCCAGCTCTCCTCCATTCGCCAGCATATGCCCGAAGCGGCTATAATCCTCCAGTGTAGACAGTAGCCCCCCTCCTCCGCTTTCAATTAGAGTACCCGGCTGGTATCGTCCATCCATGCTGGTATTTTTGATTAACTGGCCTTCTTCGCTGCGGTCATATAAGCTGCAAAGCCGGTGCTTCTTCTCTTCAGGAATCTTGAAGAATGTGTCCTTCATTCCAAGCGGCTCAAAGATTTCATCCTTTAAAAATTGACCAAAGGTTTTACCGGACAACACTTCAATCAGGGCGCCAAGAATATCATGGCTAAATCCATAATGCCAACGGGTCCCCGGGTCAAATGCGAGTGGAATGGATGCAAGGGCTTTTGACAAGCTTCGTACATTCCAATCCTCGCGTTCAGCATCTGTCTCTAACCTCTTGGCCACTTGGCGTTCCGTTTCAAACTGGTTTCCTGCGTATGTCAGCCCAGAAGTCATCATAAATAAGTCTTTAATGGTGATAGACCTTGTGGCAGGTACTATTTCAAGCTCATTATCTTTGCCAGTTTGATAGACTTGAGGATGTTTAAATTCTGGCAAATACTCTTCAAGCGGATCATTTAGCAAAAAAAGACCGCGCTCATATAACATTAAAGCAGCCACGCAGGTAATCACTTTTGAGTTTGAATAAATTCGATAAATGGTGTCGGGTGCAATTGGCTTTTTCGTTTCCTGGTCCATATTGCCAACATAATCTTCAAACACAACTTCGCCATTATGCATGACCGATAAAGCACAGCCTGCAGGACCATTTTCTACAAATCTTTTTAATAACGAGCTTAATCTACCTAACGATTCCAACTGCTTCCTCTCCTTTTTTGTTAGATGACTGCTAATTAAAATTAGTAAAACAAGAAACATAAGAAGGCAACACCCAGGTGTTAAATTTTTTTGGTACAACACGGTTGATTAAATTACCATTACCGGGAAAATCTAATAATATACCTTATAACGGGGTATGAAAAAAATAAGGAGGTATACACAATGAACGATATCACTGTTTATTCGACCAATACTTGACCGTACTGTACAATGATGAAACAATTCCTTGAGGCTCAGGGATTAACCTACAAAGAAGTGAATGTACAGTCAGATCCTATCGCCGCCCAAAAGCTGTTCCAGGAAACCGGACAGATGGGCGTACCGCAGACAAAGGTCAATGGCCACTGGGTCCTTGGCTTTGATCCTGAAACCTTGATGCGATATGTAAAATAAGTTAAGACCTAAAGGGGCAACGTCCGCAGTGGATAAGTTGCCTTTTACGTTTTCAGTGTCAGATGTTCTCTCTTTTGTTGGAATATATAACCATTATAACCTTTCAATATACTATTGGGAACAATCAGTAGATTTTGATTAACCTCCTTCAGACAGTTTTATGATGACACCGTCCATATTCAATACAGCTTTGCAGCCGGTACAAGAAACGAAAAAAGGCAACGCACTGTGAGTTGCCTTTCTTTAAATTTCTTTTTCAATACTCCTAGTACCTCTCGCACTCTATAGTATCACCATACCGCCTGTCCTGAATGCTTTCTAACTCCATCCTTTAACCATTTCGCTGTCAATGTTTCTGCATGTAACATCTCTTCCGGTGTGCCTTCGAATATAATTTGTCCGCCTTGTTTTCCTCCGCCTGGACCCAATTCGATTACCCAGTCACTCGCCGCTATAAAGTTTTGATTGTGTTCGATTATGATGACAGAATTTCCTCTGTTTACGAGTTTTTGAAATACGTCTAGGAGTTTTTCATTATCTTCCGTGTGTAGTCCTAAGGATGGCTCGTCTAATAGGTAGATTTGTCCTTCTTTTTGTAAGTGGCTTGCAAGTTTTAGACGTTGGATTTCTCCTCCGCTTAGGGAACTTGTCGTCTGCCCTAAGGTCAGATACCCTAATCCTACATCTTTTAGCGTTTGCACTCTTTTTATGATTTTTGGTATTTCAAAATATTTAATAGCCTCGTCTATTGTTAAATCTAAAATCTCTACTATATTTTTATCTCGATATCGATATGAAAGTGCCTCGTCTGAATATCTCGTTCCGGCGCACGCTTCGCAAGGGATTGTCACCGGATCTGCAAATGCCACTTCTGGCGTTAGGACTCCTTTTCCTTTGCAGATAGGACATGCTCCTAAAGAGTTAAAGCTGAACAAACCTGCTGGCTGTCCGGTTTCTTTTGAAAATATGGTGCGAATATCGTCCATTATTCCCATATATGTAGCCAGGGTCGAACGGCTGGAGATTCCTATACCGCCTTGTTCTACCATGATGGTTCCCGGATACTTTTTCGTGAAGGCTTCCAACATGAGGGAGCTTTTACCTGAACCAGATACTCCACTTATACAGACTAAAACATTTTTAGGAATATCTACGCTTATATTTTTCAAGTTATTATTACTTGCTCTTTTTATTGAAAAATAACTTTTTATATCCCTTGGATATTTATTTATTTTTAGCTTGTGGGTTAGGGCTGCGGCGGTCGGAGAGTTTTTTAGCCCTTCCAATTTTCCTTGATAGACAACTTCCCCTCCATTGACACCTGCTCCCGGCCCCATCTCTATTATTTCATCCGCTACTTTTATGACTGATAGATTATGTTCGATTACGATGACAGTATTATGTTGGTCTTTTAGCCTTTTAAGCATCTGTATTAACATATCCACTTCTTCTGGATGGAGTCCTGCACTTGGTTCGTCGAAAATGTAGGTGATATTGTTAAGACTGCTTCCCAAATGACGGGCGATTTTTACCCTTTGAGCTTCGCCAGCAGACAGGGTGCCCATTTTTCTTGATAGACTCAAATATCCTAGTCCCATGTCGACTAGTTGTTTTACATGCGGGATTGCTTGTCGGGCTATTGATTCTCCCATAGGATCTTTTATGTTCTTTAGTTCTTCCAGTATTTCTGGAAGCTCTAATTGATCGTATTCTGCGATATTTAGGCCATTTATTCTACACTCTAATACCTTTGGGTTTAAACCTGAACCTTGGCAGGTTGGGCATAATGAATGTGTTGAGACGGCTAAAATGTCATCTTGGGATACTTGTTTTAGTTTTGAGATGTCTCTATTGATATAAACGCGCGTAAATCTAGGCAATAACCCATCCCATTCTGCGTTATGGGGTCCATTTTTTGTATGAAACGGCGCATAGGCTCTTTCACCTTCTCGTGGACCATATAAAAACAGGTGGAGATCTTCTTCTGAGTAGTCCTTTATCGGTTTATCCGGATCAAATAATCCGCAGGTCATCATCCAATGACCTTGCCAGCCTGAAGGCGATAATGGTTTAAATTGCACTGCATACTCTCGAAGTGACTTATCAAAATCAATCATCTTATTTAGGTCGGGCGCAATGACCTCCCCAAATCCGCCACATTCAGGACATCTGCCAAAGGAACTTTGGCTCGAAAAATCGTTGGCAGACCCTATTGGCGGATTTCCTATTCTCGAGAACAACAGTCTAATTAATGGATTTATATCCATATAGGTGCCAACTGTTGAGCGAGAATTGCCCCCTATTTGCCTTTGTTCTACTACGATAACCGGGCTTAAGTTTTGCATCAGATCGGCGTGAGGTCTTTCGTACCTCGGCATTTGATTTCTCACATAAAGAGGATAGTTCAAAGTCATTTGTCTTCGGCTTTCCGTTGCCAATGTATCAAAGACGACTGAGCTCTTTCCTGAGCCTGAAAGACCGGTAAATACGATGATTTTTTCTTTTGGTATGTTTAAATCTATATTTTTTAAATTATGTTCTTTAAGCCCTCTTAAAATGATTTCATCTTTCATTTCTGACATTTTGCCATCCTTTCTGATTTTATCTACTAGTATTACTTCATTTGAATAAGGCAAAACCCATTACTAACAGATTTACTGTTTTGCCTAAATCAAACTGACCTTTTGCTACTTTTCCGCCAAAATTCTTTTTAAGGAAGATTCATATACCTCAAAATCATCCTTAGAGAATAAAACCATGGCAATCTCACCTAACTGGTTCGTTTTCAAAAATTCGATGATGGTTCTAAGAGCAATGGCCAGCTGCCAATTCAATTGGAAAACGAAAAATCCCTGTAGAAATAGAAGGAAATGAAATGCTTTTAAGGTTTTTTTCCGAAGCTAGCTTCAGCGAGTTTTGGAAGCAGTTGGCTAAATACTCTTCTTCGTTGTTCGTATTTCCTCTCCATACCGGCCCAACCGTGTGGATCACATATTTTGCCTGCAGGTTGTACCCCTTGGTAATAACAGCTTCACCGGTAGGCAGATTATTTCCGTTTAATACCTCATAACGAATCTTTTTGCACTCTTGCAATAACTCTGGCCCTGCTGCCCGGTGGATGGCCCCATCAACACCGCCGCCCCCTAAAAGCGAACCGTTTGCAGCATTTACAATTGCTTCTGTATTTCTTTTGGTAATATCTCCAAGTACGAGCTCAAGTGTATTCCCATTTATTATGGCTTTCATCGAAGTACCTCCATCACTCTCTCTTAATCGATAAAGAATCCGTAGAAACACTTTGTCTTTTGCCGCTGTTGCCCATGTTCCATCACAGAAACGTTCTTGACGAACATAATAGGTTAATATCGCTTTTAATAATTCCAAATCAGCGGTTGGAATCGCAGCAGGTAAGTTTCGGTCTTTTACACTTTCCTCCAAGTATTCGAGGTAGTCTTTTTTTAATAAATCTGTGCTATAGACGGTGTCAATAAATTCATTTAACTTCTCATCATATTGTGGATAGCCAGAATTCTATAGGCAGAATTCTATTTCGTTGTTTTCAAAGTAAGGTATGAATTCTAATAGCTTTTGGTAATCTCCCAATATAGAGTCCCCTTCCACTTAATCCTCTCATAATACTCCACAACAAGTGTTCTAGAACCGTCCCCATGCACCTACCTGTTAATTCAATCTAGAAAGATAATATTTACCCTTTTTTTCATCTCTCTCTTCAGTCCATTTTGGTAAAACATCAAAAATTCCCTCACTGGATGCTGAACATGGGAATCTATCTGGTTAAAGGTAATCTCACCAGCCTTCATGTCACTTAATAGCCCCCTCATGGAAACTACTAAATTGTCTTCCTCTTGATGAGTATTCATCCATTTCAATATAAACGCACGCCATTTTGATGGCGGGCCATCGATGAATTGGTCTCCCCTGATTGGGTGTGTCAGTAACTTCTCTAAAAATTTCTCTCTTTGTTGTTTTGTATATACGCTTTCTGCCTGATTAGATGAACGCCGAACGGCCCCAGGTT
This sequence comes from Neobacillus sp. PVCKKU3, assembly GCF_058323225.1. Classification (NCBI taxonomy): domain Bacteria; kingdom Bacillati; phylum Bacillota; class Bacilli; order Caryophanales; family Bacillaceae; genus Neobacillus; species Neobacillus sp. PVCKKU3. Next base: position 68,197 of record NZ_JBLVQN010000018.1, on the reverse strand, counting down.
CTCTTGATGTATATATTCTTCCTGTTTTTCTGCGCCATTCCCATTGTTCGGGCGTCATATCAATTGGCCGCTTCCTTGCTTCCTCTGCACGTCGAGCCATTTCCTGCTCTATTTGTTCATCATCTATTTGTTTATTCTTTTTAACAGATTCAGCACGTTCCAGTGCTTCTAATCTTAAAAAGTTTTCAACCGCTAGCTTTTCCTCTTCTTCCCGCTTTAGTTTTTCCAAAGCCTCTCTTTTAGCCATTTCTTCACGTTCTGCTTGTTGCTGCTTGTCCATTATTTCATTGAGAAATGCTAGTCTTAGTTCTTCTTCATGATCAAGATGCAGGAGGAAGTCGTCCTGCCTAGCATTTAAAGTTAATGCCCTTTCCAACGGAATTGTCGGTTCTGATAGTTTTAAAAAGGTTACATTGCTGTTATTTCGATTGATTATGGCAAACCTAATGATTTTACAACTGCTTGATGCAGTGTCGACATAAGCAATACTCCTAGTTTCCACGGGAAACGGAAGGTCAGTAACCTCAGATATGATAGTCTGAAGATCCAATGGCAGGTCATGGTTTAATGCATGGTCCCACACTTCATCTTCTTGACTCTTCCTTGTGACCTGCATCTCAGGTGTAAGCAGCGTCCCCTTGCTGGTTTCAGGATCAATTGCCAGCCAGGCATCGTCAATAAAAGAAAATGCTTTAAAACCTTCCTTATTATAGGCTGCTAACCGTTTTTCAATGTTTTGGGCATAGCTGCCTTGTGTGATTGAGGTGTAATAATCAATGGCCCAGCGTTCCTTAGAATGTAGAAAACGGACAATAAAGTCCGGAATAAACGAAAGCTTCTTTTTATAAAAATATCCCCGTTCAATTTCTGCCCCAATGGGTTTTAGCTGCCCTTCTAATATCTCTCTAAAGACAGTTAAGCCAATGTCTTTCTTTTTCTTATCTTGTTGCAAGGACATTTGTTTTTCATAGGTTTTACTGTTTTCTGAATAGGAGCACTTTTTTCCATCATAATGTTTAAAGTAGAAAGGCCAGCCTTCTTCTTTTGTTAAATTCATATTGACGGATTCATTGCAGCAACGGCAGGTAAATGCTCTTTTCTTCGAAAGTGCCCGGTATTGATCATTTAGCTTGCTTATTATATCGTCTCTACTAAAATTTTCAGATTCAAGCTCTTTTCTCTTAGCTTCTATGTTTATGATATCGCCATGTAATAGTGCCTCTTCCAAAGCCCTCACACCTTTTCAAAAAAGTCCCAAAGATACCTTTATTATAATATAAATTTAGGCTATACCTTCTTGCTATTTAATACAGTCGTTAGATCAATATTCCTTCATAAAATCTCCATGATTGAAGACTCGTAATGCCAAAAATTGCAATTATAATTAAGGAAATAGCCTTGGACAGAAGGTGTAATAACTTGAACATTGCACTAAAAAATCAAATTAAACAAATTCTTTTAATCATTAATCAAAATGGTCCTTCTTGGAAACCCGGGAAGGAATATTATCACTTATTAAAACGAAAGAAACGCCGACACATTCCACTAGATTGGGAACTACAGGATTATAAAAGATTGATTATGAATATACTTAATGACAAGGAGAACGATATTTATATCTATTTTAAAGAAGGCTTTTTACAGAATTACTTTATTTTTGCAGATGGAAACGCTTGGATTGTTATAATTGGAGAAGATGGTATTATTGATACAGCGATGATTGATGATAATTATTTTAATTACTTAGACGAAGCAAAAGGTTATAGATATATTGGTGTAATTAAAGAGGTGTGGCAAACATGGAATTCTTAAAGGATATCGAATATTACGGAGAAGATGTTACTGACTTTGAAGTAAGCCCCTTTGAAACAATTGATATGCTGCACCGCCGCAGCAGACTCTACAAAGGTTCCTCAAACATGACACAGCAAGAGCGAATTCTTCTGATGAAATATGATTTAAAGCTGCTCGAAAATGTAGAACGAATGGTGGAGCATCTCGGAAAGGTCTATGATTTCTCACTTTCGGCCGAACCACTTGAAGAATGGTGGTGGCACTTGGATAAAGTGGCATCAGGTGAATTGGAAATTGGGATTGGATTGAAGCAGAAGGATAAAGTTTTATAATATCGCCTATATGGTTGTAATTACCACTTAAAATAACTATGGAGAGGGACTTCCCCTCTCCATAGTTTATTCTAGCCCAAAAACGGGATCAGATCCCAAAAAGAGTCAAGACCATAATAGCCATAGTATTTGAGTATTACAATTTTTCACTCAACTCTTCAATTGCAGCATAATCAAGATTTGTTGCTCTTACAATCAGCTTAATTAGTAATCCCTCTTTTAACAAATTGAGAGCAATTTTCCTTTTGGCTTCAAGTTTCCCCTTTTGTATTAATTATTCAATACCTTCAAGTATTCCCTGTTCTCTCCACGAATTAGGTAATTTTAAAAAATTGCTCAGATTCGTCTTTGTACAATTGTTTATTCTCTTCCATTAGTTCCTTCTCCTCGCTTTCATTCAATTTTAAATACGTTTCAAAGAAGCCAATGACCAATTCCATTTTTGCAGGGTTTAACTCCATTCTAGCTAACATCCGCAAAAACTCTCTTTTCACTTTTTCGGTACTTATACTGTAGGCACCGGTAGGTATGGCAAGGCTCATAACACCCGAACTCTATTAAAACAGAGGTCCCCGGGTGTTATGGTAAGGTTCATAACACCCAAGCGCTAAAAAAACTGGGGCACCCGGTCGTTATGAAAGGCTCATAACACCCGAGCGCTATTAAAACTGTAGCACCCGGTCGTAATGAAAGACCCATAACCTTCTCTAGGTGTTATGACTAATCAGGGTAAATTGTCCATTACTAGGCAGGGGAGTATCCAGCCTGCTTTACTCCAGCAAGATATAGCCCTTCTTCGTCGAAAGGAACGAATACCGGAAAAATTTCCTTCATTGCTTTCCATAAACATGGATCGTGATAGCCGGTGTCATCACCTACCAGCTCCGCTTAACAAATTCCTTAAGCCGCACCGTTATTGCAAGGCCATTTCGAGATCCTTCCAGATATCTTCTACATCCTCAATTCCGACCGAAAAACGAACGAGTCCATCAACGAGACCTGCTTTTTCTCTTTCTTCCTTAGGGATAATCGCATGTGTCATCGAAGCTGGATGTTGAATTAATGTGCCTACATCCCCCAGCGAAACTGCTAAAGTGCTCAGTTTTACTGAGTTCATCAGTTTAACACCAGCCTCGTATCCCCCATTCAAGACAAAAGAAATCATGGCTCCAGGACCTTTCATTTGTTTCTCCATGATTTTTTTATCTTCAAAACTAGCTAACCCTGGAAAATAAACCTTCTCAATAGCCTTATGTTTTTCCAAGCGCTCCGCCAAAATTTGTGCATTTTCTTGTGAGCGATCCATACGAATGTGCAATGTACGTATTCCTTGATAGAGAAGCCAGGCATCCATAGGGGACAAATTGGCTCCCATCGTCTTCTGCACTTCTTTTCGCATCGGTTCAATAATCTCCTTGTTGGAAATCACAAGTCCGCCAATAAGGTATCCATGCCCCGATAAATATTTCGTTGCACTGTGGACGACAATATCAATGCCGCAAAGAATTGGATTTTGTAAATATGGGGACAAAAACGTATTATCGACAACAGTCAAAATTCCCTTTTGCTTAGCTACCTCCGCTACACTTTTCATATCCACTAAGGAAAGCGTAGGATTAGAAGGGGTTTCAAAGTAAATCACTTTTGTTCTGTCTGTAATGTGTGGCTCAAGCTCTTCTCCTGTCTTAAACGGTACAAATGTTACATCAATGCCAAACTTTTTTACCGTTTTGGATAGAAATGCGTGTGTCGCCCCATACAACGCTGTGTGTGCGACAACGTGATCCCCAGCCTGCAAAACACCGAAAAGGCAGCCCGTTATGGCAGCCATTCCGGAGGAGAAAGCCAAACACCCTTCACCGAATTCCAGTTCCGCTACCTTCTCTTCCAGTTCTCTTACATTTGGATTTCCCAGACGTGAATACATAAATCCTGGATCTTCTCCTGCGAAACGTTGTGCTCCTACTTCTGCATTATCAAAAACAAATGTTGAGGTCAAATAAACAGGGGGAATGTGTGAGCCATGGCCTGGATCTTTATTTACTTTTACGAGTTTTGATGAATAGTTCATGATTATGATGCCTCCTAATTTTAGTTAATCTGAAAATGCTGCCGTTAATATTTCTACCTATTAGCAGTATATGCAAAAGATATGCCAACTCTGTAAACCTTATTAAATCTACGTTTAAATAGTAAAAATTTTTATTTGTTTTCATTTTGCCAAAATGCACTGCAAAACATAGGAATGATCGAATTTTCCACCAAAATTAATAATAATGCGGAAAGGAATTTTTTATCGTAGAGTAGTTAGTTATCCAAAATCTCCCCTTCTTTATTTTCTAAAAAAAAATAAAACTCTGGGAGTAGCAAGACCTACTTCCAGAGTTTTTTGCATTATTATGCTGCTTGTCGATAGAGATATTTAATAGAGTACAAGGTGTGGTTTTGTTAATAAGGAATAAATGTCTAAGACTAGCAGGTGTTTTTTGAGGGGAAAATATATACATAAGATTGGCTGGGATGCAGTGCAAATTGTTAAATATGAAAGTAATGCCTACTTTGAATAGCTATAGAGATCGGCAGCGAAATGGAGTAATTCAGCAACAGTCTTCAAAGATTAACCAAAAAACACTCTTACACTCCCTTCTTTTTGCGCTGTTGCTAAACAGTTTAGTATAAAATTCAGGATTTGTTTTTGATCCCAATTTAAAGGATCATTATCTGATTGGGAATCACTTTTATCAAATAAATGATTGTAGGAATTCAAGGCCATTTCAATTTGTTGTATTGAGTACGTAGAACTGTCGCCTGATCCACTAACCCCTGCATTGTAATCATTTGCATCAAAAAAACTGTACAGTAAGATAGCATTATAATTCCCCATGCTAAACCGCGCATAAGCAATTTCTTCTCCTGCTTTATTGTATCCTGAAATATCGTGACCCATTTTATAATCCTCCTTCAAAAATAAATTTGTAAACCAGAAATGATATACTGCGCCTTAGGGAGTTGAAAAATGATAATAAATAAACTACATGTCTTATCACTCCTTTCACGTTTGTTAATATATTCAGAACCTTTTGTTTAAACATTACGCAAGGAAAAAGGAAGCTACGGTAGAAAATGTGGAGATTCAATTAAGAGGGTGTTTGGAAACGTTTGAATAATTCATGAGGTGTTACATTCTTAAGGATTCTATGATACCGTGGTTTTGATGGAGAAAATTATGAAGGACAGAAACGCCAAAATTTTAAAAAATCATCTTGCTCATTCCTACTAAAAAAATAATATCACATTAAATTTCAAATAAAATTAATCCTATATAAAGCTTTTCAACAATTATGTGAACACTTTCTTTCATTAATTATTAGTACCTAAAAAGGCAACGCCGGAGGGCTATTTGCCTTTCTTCGAGTTGTACAACACACTCAAGGTGATTGCTATTTGATAAACCTGATTTAGACCTTCCTTACTAATGGTCTATAGATTTTTGGCAGTAGGATTAAAGCTTAATTTGAGCCACCCTTCAAAAAAGAAAAAGAGCTGATGGTTTCTTAATCATCAGCTCCCCTTTTCATTCTCCAAGTTCTTTTATCATTTTTTTAAAAGTATAATAAGCCGGTTTGGGAGAGTAATCATCCCGCATAATACCATATTGATGGAATAGGTCCGCTTTCGTACTATCTGCATCTCGGAGTCCAAACAGCTCATAGTGGGTGATATTCAAGTCCGCACGCAAATCATAAATAGTTTGGATCAGGACTTCAAGAACGTTCGCTTGATGCTCATAGGTTCTCTCTCTATTTGTCATTGGATTCTTCCCGGTTGGCCAGCCATTCTCTGTCACTCGTATGGGAACTGAAGCAGGTATTCCAGCAGTACAAAGATGTATTTCTCTAAGGTTACGAAGCATTCGTTCCACTGAAGCTTGTATGTCTTTTAAATCGAGAGGCTGTTCGTCGAATACATCCACATAAAAATTATGCCCAACAAAATCAACGGAGTTTATAAATGATTCTCCCCCTGCCTTCGCAAGGTTCTCCCAAAAACGAGGAACCGCCGCCTGACTTTCCGGCACCGATCCGAACCCAATCTTTAAGGGCAGATTGAGCCTTTTAGCTTCTTGTTTTGCCGTAATGACTCCTTCCACCAGGGCTTGCATGATATAGGGCTTCGAGCCTTCCATAAAGGACAGATTAGGTTCGTTTGTTATTTGCAGAGATACCAATCGAGAGCCATACTTGTTTATGATGGTTATAATAAAATTAAGCCAATTACGTATTTCGATTTCTGTTTCCTGCTCATCCGTCCAATCACCGACACCCACGGTCAAGTCTTCTAATAAACCGGCAGCCATATACTCCTCAGCACGCGAGAGCATTTTTGCTTCCCATTTCTTTGTATAGATAAGATAGTTTCTCGAATTTAGTTTTTTGGATTCACCTTTAAGATCACGTATTGTGGTTTGAATCTTTTTATATTGATCCTCTGGTCCCTGAGCTAAACCAAAAGGAGTTCCTGCCAGACTTAATGGATATATTCCAAAAGTTAATCCAGACCATTTCAACTTATTTCGTTCACTCTGGCTCATATTATTCCTCCATCTTTTTTAATAGAACATTTACTTTATGAAGAGCAAAAGCTAAATCCGACTTCTCTTCGTCTGATAGCTTTGATAAGTTATTGGTGAATGCTTGATAGATTTCAGTCCATTTTTTATCTTGGATTTCTTTGCCTTTCGATGTGATCAAGACCTGCACAGCGCGTTTATCTTTTGGGTCTGGCACTTTAACCAAATACCGGCCTGCTTCCAAATCACTTATAACATTTGTTAGCTGCTGCTTGGCTATACTTAACCCTCTGCTGATATCCTTGATATTTACTGCCCTTTGTTGCATATATAAAAACTCGATTACATGATTCTGAATATGAGTTAATTCTGGGGCATTTTTGTTTAATTCCTTAAAGCTTTGAAATAAATTAGGGATTAACGCAATGTATTCTATTGCGATTTTATCATTCATAAATTATGACCCCTTTTCAATTAATAGTAATAATTTTATTACCATATTAATTAATAATCAATATTTATTTCACCACATAGTAAACATTGATTTACCTTTTGGGTTGCTTTTTATGAGTGTAATATGCTTTTTCTTTTGGGGAATCAGGTTATGTGCCCGAGTTGATAAATAGACGGAAAAATTCCGCTAATTTAGTAATTATTAATAAAACAGGCTTAAATAGACGGAGAGATTCTGCTTATTATTTCGAAAAACATGAAAATAAGGGATTTTTCTTTGCATAAGCGGAAAACCTCCGCTTATATACCCCGAAACGGGCTTCATTCTGTATCTAACCGGAAAATCTCCGCTTACTTTCAAAAATTAAGAAAGAAAACATTATTGATGGCTTGGAACAGGAGAATATTTAAGAAAAACACGCGGTTAGCTCTGCTACCGCGTGTTCTATATTTTATGATAAAGAAAGGTGTGGAAGTCACCCTCTACATTGAAGCACTTTGGTTTGTATCTTCTTGAGAATTTCTAACCACTTTCCCACCAGGCCCCTCATATTCCCGGCCCCATCCCGTTAATACAGAGGACAGTAGAACCAAGAACAGGACCATGCAATAGATCATGCCACTGCTGACTTGTGTTAGTGATAACGGTGCAACAAAATCATACCCTTTTGAAAGCAACGCACCGATGAATACAAAAACACTTAAAAATGGTATGACTAGCACGATTGCATTGGCAAAACCATCCAGCAGGTAGGCACGACGGTATGGATGCAATCCAACGCGTTTGCCAATCTCATTCTGTACTTTTCCAAAAGTCGTCATCGATGCACTGGTGACACCGCCGAAGATCAAAGTTGTAAACGAAATACCTAACATCATGGCGATCTCAGCACCGCGAACCGTCTTGCCCATTTTGCTGGTAAGGATGCCGTTTGTTACTTTTTCAAGCACTCCCGCACCGTTGAGCACACCCATTATACCGTAGACAGAAATAACCAACGTGACGGTTGCCATCATGCTGCTGATGCCGCCCGTTAGGAATCCTTTTGGAGCACCATCCTTAACTGAGATCACATTATCGAAAGTTAAGAGATTAAATGCCAGACCTGTTATGGTCCCTAAAATGATACCGATCGTAATAGCTTTATAGATATTGCGGGTTTTGATTGCTACGATTAACATGACGACGACTGGAAGCAGCATGACCAGTGTGGTAGGATTCATGTTCTTCGCAAGAATTTCCGAAGCGCCCTCACCTACCGTGCCGCCGCCCCCGAAGATCCAGAACAGAAGAAAAGAGATAGACCCTGCGACCAAGGAATACTTCAGTCGGCTGGAAACACAGCCGCCCACATCAGCAAAACCTTCTTTTTTCGTGTATGCTTGCGTTCCTGCAGAGATGATGGTCGTATCTGATATTGGCGCTAAGTTATCACCAAAAATAGAAGCACTGACGATGGCACCCGCAAGAACAGCAGGATCACATCCCAACAATACTCCTGCCGGATAGAAAATTGGGAAGCAAGTAAACATGGTCCCAATCGATGACCCTGTAGCAGTAGAAATGACACAAACCGCTAAGAAGGTAAACGCAGTGAATAATCCCCCATCCACGCCCAGCAAGTCGGCAAGCCATACGAAACCTGATGAAATGTTCGTGCTTTTGATCAACTCCGAGAACATCCCAATGACGAACAGCAAAATGGCAATCGGAACGGCTTCCTTTACGCCGTCATATACCGAATCCCAGAAGCGATCGTAGTGACCCTTTTTTACAAAAAGGGCACCGACCATCAGTGCGACGAAAGCACCCATTGCGAGAGCATACATTTCAAACGCTTTAAAGACAATAAAATACAATACGCAGAAAAAAAGAAAGATCACAACTGGAATAAACGCTGTTCCCCAGCCACCCCTAAATTCAAGTCTCTGATTCATATCTAAACTCCCTCTCCTCTACTAAACTCTCTATTCTAGACTAAACGTACACTCTCACTTACTCTTCATTTAGATTCATCTTCATAATATTGCGATATTTTGAACCAACCGTACGCTCTAACTCAAAGGGTTCACCGTCTAAGATTGGATAGTGGTCTAAGAATTGTTTGATTTCTTCGATGTCGGAGTGATCGAGTTCAAAAGTAAATATTTGCGCATTTGACTCCACATGCCGGCTATTTCTAACGCCAATAATAGATGCCCCGACACCTTGCTGGCTTAATATATATTTTGTTGCAATCTGAGAAGCCTTGACAGAATACTTTTTGCCGATTCTTTGCAGCATTAACAATAGGTCTTGATAGTCATCCCAACCCAAGGTATCCTCAATCACCTGAAAATATTTAACATGTGAGCGAGTTTCAGGTTGAATCGATGGTTGGCCAATCCATTTTTCCGCTAGCAAACCTCCTGACAATGTACCGTAGCACAGCAGGGAAATTCCTTTGCTTTTACAATAATCGAGTAATTCCTTTTCTGGACGTCGATCAAAAACAGAGTATTGATTTTGACAGGACACAATCGGTATACCGGCATCAACGAGCTCGCTCAAATGCTTGGTATCAAAGTTGGTAACGGCGATATTGCGGATCTTTCCTTTTTCTTTAAGTTTTAACAAATCCCCCGCTGTCTCAATATAGCCAGGCACATCATAATCCCACCAATGAAACTGCACCAGATCCAAGACTTCCCGTTTTTGACGTTGGAGGCTTCTGTCGATTATTTTTTCTGTGTAGTTGTAATCAACCTCACTAAGCAAATTGATATCCGGTACATACTTGGTATGAATTTGGATATCATGCGGTGAAAGGGTGCTCCCAGCTTTTAGTTCCGTTAAAAATTCACCAAGGAATTCTTCCGTACCCGTATAGATATCTGCACAATCAAATGTCGTAAATCCTCTTTCAGCAAGCATATGGAAGGCCTTCATAGCATCTTGCATATCTAACTTTGTTTCTAAGCTATGGCCTTCAGATAGCTGCCAACAGCCGTTGATCACTCTGCTGATTTTATAATCTTTTGCTAATTCGAATCGTTCTGCCATTATGGTTACTCCCCTTTATGTATAGGTTCAATTGTGCATTCAGCATGACTAAATTCTTTCGTTCCGGTGCGGGTTATTCTAAATCTGGCACCGCAGTTTGGATCTGGACAGGCTATTAAACTATCAGACAGCATCCAGTCATTAGCGTGCAATGGCCGCTGCTTGGCCGGCAGTAATGGCAAAATAGCGCTTAAAGCGTACATGGAAAATGAATTCGTTTCCGGGAAGATCAGGTCTTCCCCAATCACTAAGAAATAGTCCCCTTCCTTATGCCTGCATACCATTGGTTGATCGGTAGCGACAACCTCAACTTTTAAGTTAAATAGCGTGAATTTATCATCCATGGCACCTGCTCCTTTCAACACTTTACAGCTGTTTATGTTTTTTTAAAATGGCTCCGTTATTGTTCATTGTTGATTTTCGGCAGGTGTACTCGCTTAATCGAAGGAATTCCGTTTATTTTGAAAATTTAGCAATTAGGAGCCGAAATAGGAGGAGATTTTCCGCTTAAATACCCTAAAAGGCCTTAAAATCATGGAAATGTATAGTTTAACAGGAAAAAATCCGCTTATTTATAGGGAAATATATATATTTCCTGATTTAGCAGGAATCTTTCCGCCTATTTTAGAATGCCATCCACCTTTAATAGTGCCAAAAAAATAAAAAAACACCTGTCCTCAAATAATAATTCAAGGACAAGTGTTATAACCTGCGGTACCACCTTGTTTGATATGTATCCTACATATCCGCTCTGTAGAGTGCTTCTCACACCCTTAGCCCTGTAACGCTGGCTCTCGCGTCTTAGCTACTAAAAAAAATCGTTCACTTCGCCCTCGGAGGCCCACTTGCTGTGACTGCATCTGTCCGGCTTACACCATCCCGGATTCGCTGAGAGACCGTTTAACAGTTTTACTCCCTCGTCTTAGGTTTATAGAAATGTTAGCATCATAGATTTCTATTGTCAATAATAGTTTTAATTTTTAGATAACTAAACCTATTTTCTTTGTTATACTCCACATTTAACGTAAATTCCTTGACCAAGGACAAACTGCTAAATAACATCAGAGAAAAAATAGAAACCAGCATAAACATCCCAGCAAGAAACATTTTCGTAAACATAAATTAAGAACCGTGATAGCCGCGCTCGATTATTGTCGAGAAGAAATCGATAACGGAAGGAAAGGGGTACGGGAAATAGGTAAGGCCTCCCCTTTTTACTCCTCTCCGAAGTAAAGCCCCCTCCCTTAAAGAGGCATTCATTAGATTTGTATTACTCCGCAGCTAAAGCCTGTGCTTTAGTTACATGAACTGTTCCTGCGGGGTGTTGTGGAGGAGCGTATATAGAATAAAGTTTTAAAGGGATATTACCTGTATTGGTTACATTATGCCAGGTGCCTGCAGGGATCATAATAGCAAAATCATCATAAACGTTTTGAACAAAGTCTAAACGCTCTCTTGTCTTGCCCATTTGCACAACCCCTTGACCTTGTTCAATCCGTAAGAATTGGTCAATGTGAGGATGAATTTCTAAACCAATGTCTTCACCAACATTGATATTCATCAGTGTTACTTGCAAATGTTTTCCTGTCCATAAAGCGGTACGATAGGTATTGTTCTGCCTCGCAGCCTCATTAATATTGACTACAAATGGTTTCCGCCCATAATCTTTTGCCTGGATTCTTGCATTGTCATACATATTCCAGTAATTAGGCTGTCTTGTATAATTATTATACATTTGGACGTTAGGTTGATATGGATTTGGATATGAATACATCCAAGGGGCATAGTACATCAAATTCAATCCCTTCATAGATTAATACAAATTATCGTATGCACTATTTTATGGGAATGTACTTAATGTAAGGGGCGAACTTTTCCGTTTAAAAGCTTCATTTAATACTTCAACGTTTTATTTGCGCAGTACCTCTTCCGACTCTAGCAAAAACCTTTTTAGGATTCGAAGCCCTTTCTCCAATTCATCCGAGTCCTTAGGAGAAGTAAGGGAAATACGAATAAATTGGGGAGATTCATCTTTCTTGACCAAGAAACGATGAGAATGATAAACATGGATCCCCTGGCTTAAAGCTATATGCTCAAACTGTTTTAGCTGCCATTCTTTATGCAGTGGTATCCAGCGAAAAAAACTAATCGGGTTTTCGTACTGATGATTGATTTGAAAATATTTCTGGTAAACCCGATTCCGTTCTTGTGAGATTTCCCGCTTCTTCTTAATGATTTGTTCAGCAGCCCCTGTATTAATTAATTCTGTAATAATTTCTGCATTTAAGGCAGATGTTTTTACGTTGAGATTGAAAATTCCATACGTGACTTTTTCAACAAACTGATCGGCATAAGCGATAAAGGCAACGCGAACACCAGAGCTAAGTGATTTAGCAACGCTCAGGATATAAACAAACCGTTCCGGCACAAAATAGGAAATCGGGTAATAGCCATCCGGTGCCAGGAACGAGTATACGTCATCCTCTATTAAAATAAGCCCGTGTTTATTGATGACCTCAGCTATATCCTTTCTGCGCTTCATACTCATAGTCACAGCAGTTGGATTGTTACAGGAGGGACTTAAATAGATTCCCTGCAATGGATTTGTTCGGCAGACGGCCTCTAATTTCTCCGGCTTCATGCCTTGCTCATCGCCCTCAATAGGGATTAATTGGATATTCATTGTTTTGGCCAGTTCAATAAAATTAGGATACGTGTATATATCCACAGCAATTTTATCTCCCGGATGAAACAAGGACATCAGAATCAGGGAAAATGAATTTTGCCCGCCTGAAGTGATCGCAATATTTTCAATGGGGGCATCCATGTTAAAACGCTGCATCCACTTTTTAGCTGCCATTCGATGATAAGGCATTCCCAACGGGTGCCTGTAATCTAGTAAATTTTCCAGATAATCTTTAGCGGCGATGCTTTTAATCGCTTGTGCGACGAAAGAGTTTGTGTGGTCAAGGGGCTTGATGATCCCCATCTCTATGTAATTCTTATGCTCATCACTATCTGCCATGAAAATAGCATTTTTTACATTGGGCGTCACAAAGGTTCCCCTTCCGGTAACGGCATAGATTAACCCTTTCACTTCGCAGATTTTGAATGCCCTTGTGACAGTGCTGAGGTTAATATCAAGATAATCTGCTAATTCCCTCTGCGGAGGAAGCTTCGTATTGGGTGCGAGAAAACCATTAATAATATCATATTCAAGCAAACTAGCAACCGATCGATACAATGGAGGGACAAGCTGTTTTTTATCCGGCTTCCACGACATCGGATAATTTTCAAATGAATTAACCGGCATACCACACCTTCTCCTTGAATAATTGTATTGCATACAATTATATCATTGAACCCATACAATGATGATGATAAAGTAATTTTTATACAAATAATTTATATCAGGGGGTGAAGGATGATGAACATTAGTGAAAACACGTATCTGCGGGAAGAAAGCAGCTTCCTTGCTGGTGTACGGGATTGTCTGCCCACTGTACTTGGTTACTTAAGCATTGGATTTGCAGCCGGTGTGGTGGAAAAAACCGCAGGACTTTCGATTGTTGAAATTGGACTGATTTCCTTGCTTTTATACGCAGGTTCTGGTCAATTTATTGCTGCCGCGATGATTGGGGCTAATAGTCCTGCGCTAGCGATTATCTTTACTATTTTCTTTATTAATTTGCGCCATCTTTTGATGAGTGCGGCTATATCGCCTTATTTCCGTCATCTTACACCCTTCAAGAATGTATTGATTGGTTCTTTACTTACAGATGAAACATTTGGTGTAGCCATGAATGAAGCAGCAAGGAAGAAATGGCTTAGCGAAAAATGGATGTATGGTCTCAATATAACGGCTTATTTAAATTGGTTCCTTGCTAATATTGCAGGGGCATTTTTCGGAGAATGGATTTCCGATCCGGAAAAATTCGGCCTCGATTTTGCTTTGCCTGGAATGTTTATCGGCCTTCTTGTCCTGCAAATGGTCAGCCGGGGAAAATTAAGGAAAGATATTCTTGTTGCCCTAAGTGCTGTTGCCATTGTTGTAGGGGTAAGTTTAGTGGCATCCGGAAGCGTAGGGGTTATTGTCGCGACCGTCATTGCCTCGACGATTGGAATGGCGGTGGAAAAATGGAAGTAAGATGGTCGATCTTTTTAATTATTTTAGGCTCAGCCCTTGTCACTTTCATTCCAAGAGTACTTCCCATTGCGATCCTAAGTCGAGTTGAACTGCCAGAATGGGCGATGCGCTGGTTGAGCTACGTTCCCATTGCCGTTATGGCAGCCTTAGTCGGGCAAGAGTTGCTCATGCCAAACGGAAAATTGGCACCTTTGACAGATAACCTTGAACTAATCGCTGCACTGCCAGCTTTTATCATTGCCATTGTGACTCGCAGCTTATTAGGAACTGTTGTAGCTGGAATCATCTCTATCATGGTATTACGGTTTGTGTTTTAAAGTGGAACAACGTAATTGGCAAACATGCAGGATCAATCTTCTAACCTATCAATAAATATTTTTGTTAAAAACTCTTCAATAACTTTTTTGGGGAGTTTTTTAATATTAGAGTGCCTGCCACCACCCAAGTAATGCTGATGAAAATCAACTAATTTCCGATAGTGACCGGCACTTGCTTTACTCCTCTTATATGTCCGGCGAATTACTCATTACCTTTTTCCCTTTTAAAAACCGAATAGGAATAAATCATGATCAGGGCAATTCCAACCACTAATGCCGCCAGGAAAAAGTACATTCCCATGGAACCTATGAAGGTTGTGATTAATGGTACAAGGCCAATAACGACAAAAACATATCCTCCAAATCGGTGCGTTTTTTTCCAGACATATTCTGATGCCAGCGTCCAAGGGGTCCGAATGCCAAAGAAATAGTTATGCCGAATTTGCGTCAAGAAATTTCCAAGAACGATAAACAAAATACCTAGTAGTACCGGTACAACTTTTTGAAAAGGTATATCGTATCCCAGTCCACTGAACAGCCCCAATAAATTCGTGATAACAAGAAATAAGATAATGACAGAGTTGATGATAGAAAATGCGCCGCTATGCTTTTTATAAGCTTCTCTCTTCGGATCAATGGACGGCAAAAAATTTAAAAACAGAAACAGAACAAGTGGTAAGACACTCATGGTGAGCTGTTCGATTCTTGACCCATACCGATCTGGTTCGCCGCTAGGTCCCCAGTGAACCGGAAACTTATTAGGCATATGTGGAAAGGCAATAAGATTTACAATCAGTGGAATGATGGAAATGATTAGCGTAATATAAAAAAGTTTATTTTTTTTCATGAAGCCCATCCCCCTTTTTGTCTAATAACCATTTGATTACATCCTGCAAAACGGTTGAGTTTAAGGAGTAAATAATAAACTGCCCTTTTTTCTCATCCATCACCAATCCTGCAGATTTCAAGATCTTTAAATGATTGCTGATCGATGGCTTGCTCATTTCAAATTGCTCAGCTATGTCCCCTGCCGTTAAATCCTGATCCTTTAACAAATCCAGTATCTTTCTTCGAGTTGGGTCTGCCAAAGCCTTAAAAACCTCATTCATGATATTCCCTTCTTTGTTATTTAGTTAATTATCTAAATATATAATAACATATTTTTCTATTTTTAAAAGGAGTTATATACACCATTTTGATTCTTAAAATTGTAGGCTTTCGTACACAGGGAAAATAAACAGCTATATTAAAAATTGAGGCACGAGAACCGTCCCCATGCCTCATTTAAATTTTATGAATCCTTTCCTATTTCACGACATAGGTATAAGGTGGTATGCAACTTTTGGCTGGTTTCTAAGGAAAGGTGATGTGGTGTTGAATATTTTAGAGGTCCAGAATTTAAAGAAGTCGTTCGGTTCCATTCAAGCCGTAAAAGATATTAGCTTTTCTGTAAAAGCGGGAGAGATTTTTACCATCATTGGACCAAACGGGGCAGGAAAAACGACCACACTAGAGATGATAGAAGGCTTGGTTACACCGGACCATGGCGAAATACAGTTTGGCGAATTGAACTGGAACAAACATGCAGTAACGATTAAAAAGAAAATTGGCGTACAGCCGCAATCTAGTGCCATGTTTGATTTATTGACGCCTGAAGAAAATTTGAATCTATTTGCTACATTTTACGATAAGGCACGGTCAACCGAAGAAATACTCAAATTGGTCAATCTGACCGAGCATCGAAAGAATCAAGTCAAGAAATTATCTGGCGGTCAGCGGCAGCGGCTAGCGATCGGGCTTGCCATGATTAGTGACCCTGACATCGTATTTCTGGATGAACCAACAACCGGACTCGATCCTCAGGCACGACGCAATGTTTGGGAGATTATTCTTGAGCTTAAAAAATTAGGAAAAACCACTATTCTCACCACTCATTATATGGAAGAAGCCGAAAAACTAAGCGATCGGGTGTGCATTGTGGACCAGGGCTTGGTTGTAACCTTGGATTCACCCTCCGCATTAATAGAAAAATTAACAAATGAAAGAGAGGTTCGACTATCCTTTCTTGATGGAGAGAGCGCTGCCCATGATGCGGAGCTTTTTGCCAAAGCGCTTGATTCCGTGACCCGGACAGAACGGGATGGTACCGCACTTAAGCTATGGACCATTAAACCCGAGGATTTACTATTTGATCTTTTTAAATTCACAAAAGACAAGGAATATCAAGTCGAGCAGGTTTCGATTCGTGAAATGAGTCTTGAAGATGTCTTCATCGCTTATACCGGCAAAGAGTGGAGGGATTAAGGTGAGTAACCTCAAGCAATTCAAGCAAATGTTCCTTGCTCAATTAAAATTAACGCTCCGCGAAAAACAAGCGTGGTTTTGGGGGATTTTTTTTCCGGTAATCTTAATGGTCATCTTTATGACGATATTTGGCGGCGGTTCAAATGATGATTTTAGCACGAAAGTTGCCATTGTTAACGAATCTCCAAATGAAACGTCTACTATGATGGCTAAGCAATTGCAGCAAATTCCGATTATTGAAGTTAGTAAAAATGAACCTGCTAGTGAAAAAAAAGCAAAAACGTTGGTAAAAGAGAAGAAAGTCGATGCTGCCATCATTTTGCCAGAATCAGCACAAGCGACCTCGATTAAACTGATTGTCAACAAAGAAAATGAAAAAAGTGTCTCAACCCAAGTCGTTTCGGGTGTCCTGGATCAACTCATTCAGCAGGCAAACTTGCAAGCAGTAGGTGCAACTCCAACCTTCAAGCAGCAATTTGAAACCATTTCTTCAGGCAGTGCGGAATTAAAATATACTGATTTTCTCTTGACTGGGATGATTGCCTTATCGATTGCCCAAGGCGGCTTATTCGGCATGGTTGACTTAGTGGATATGCGCAGAAAAGGGTTAATCAAAAGGCTCCGGATGACCCCGGCTAAAATGGGGATCTTTGGGCTTAGCGATATGGTGATGCGCCTGTTATTCAGCACCATTCAAATCATCCTCTTATCTTTAATTGGCGTTTTCGTATTCGGTGCTAATCTATTTATTAATTTTCCTAGTTTACTCATGGTCTTCTTAATGGGAGCCCTCTCCTTCAACGGAATTGGCTATTTGATTTCTTCTTTTAGTAATACGAATGAGGCCTATATGGGTGTAGCAAACATTGTCAGCTTCCTGATGATGTTTGTCAGCGGCATTTTCTTTCCGGTAGAAACCATGCCTGAATGGCTGCAGCCTGTATCAAATATTCTCCCGCTCACCTATTTTGCAGACGGTCTAAGAGACAGTATGGTCTATCATACTTCTATTCTTTCATCTCCACTCTGGTATGGATTTGGGATCATGCTCCTTTGGGGCGGCATTGCCTTTATCATTGGTTCCTTGTTGTATAAACGGAAATCAATTGTGTCGGTTAGGTAATACGATGAAACAAGGGAGAGCGCCAGTCACCACCCGTATATTGGTTAGAAGATATCGGCAATATACGGGCAGTGACTGGCACTTTTTTCATGGAAAAATAACATGTCCGGTCGCATATAGACTTTCTATGAACCCCAATACTTAAAAAAATCAGCGGTTCGGTCGCATAGGAGCTAAAACAACAATGTTTTCGAAAACATCATAAATAAAACCCTACTCCCTACTCATTTTCCATAAAATTCTGCCTTTCCAAGTATTTCAACACTGTTTGCGAGAACTCGAGGTGAGATTCCTTTGTATACTTGGCAATGGTGTAAATTTGGGCGAGGTTTTTCAATCCTAATCGTTCGGTCATTTCCTTAAGCCTCGGATTGTCCATGTACCGGTTCCAGCCCTTTTCATTTCTATCTTTGTAGATTTCGAGAATGTCTTCATCTGAATAATCGTTATACTGTTCGTAGTGAACAAGTCCATGCCTAGGCAATCGATCGCGCGGGGCAGGGTTTTCTGCGGGATATCCTAATGAATAACCCACTATTGGTACGACATTTGGCGGCAGGTTGAGCAGCTCGCCAATTTGGTCGCAATTTGCCAGCGTTGAGCCCATATAGCAAATGCCCAGCCCGGCATTCTCTGCTGCTAACGCACAGTTTTGTGCAGCCAACGTGGCATCTATGGCGCCAATCATAAAGCTCATAAAGTTATCGAAATGCACAGGTGCATCATTGAGGGCAAGCCCTTTTCGCATTCTATTAAAATCGGCACAAAATGTTAATAGAATAGGTGCATCTACTACCATCGATTGCTCCATATGGGCAGAGTATAATTTTCCCCTAAGCTCTTTGTCTTTGGTAACGATAATTGAATACGTTTGCATATTTCCGCTAGAAGAGGCCCGAATCCCCGCATCTAGGATTTGATCCAACAGTTCTTGACTGACTTCCCTATCTTCATATTCTCGTATCGATCTGTGCCCGAAGATAACATCGTTTAGTTCCAATGCAATCACTCCCTACAAATAGAGTATAGCATGGGCAGAGAGATGAGAACGGTATCTATGATATCATTACAATACTTTTTTTAGAGACCCTCCCAAATGCCTTGAGGAGATTATGTAAACATTGAATTCGTAGTATTTCTTCAAACAAAAAAGTATTTAAGATTTCCTTTTCCAGCAAGGCAAAAACTCTTTTGGCAGCATCTTCATGATTATAGCTGTATATATTAGATAGATAATTAACTATTTCTCCCTCATAATATTCGATTGTGCCAAATAAAACAGTTGCCACGAACCTCACCTCCCAGTTAACCCTTCGTTGTCTTTTGATCATATAACTGTAATATCTAAGCATCAACTAACTTCGGCATTTTTTAACAGAAGTGTTAGGATTGTTTAATATAATACGAGAATTTAATACTAATGAAACACAGTCAACATTAAATGGGCATTTTTAAGAGATTTCATTAGAAGATTGATAGGTCATCAGACATTACTCTGTTCAGGATTCCGCAAATAATATCCAACTCCGCGACGTGTAGCAATCAAAGCTGGATGGCTCGGTGTATCCTCAATTTTTTCTCTTAATCTTCGGACCGTTACATCCACAGTCCTAACATCCCCGTAATAATCGTACCCCCATACGGTTCGCAGCAGATGTCCCCTTGTCATGACTGACCGATATGCTGCGCCAAATAGTAAAGCAATTCAAACTCACGGTACGTCAATTCAATCGTATTTCCGCGCTTTGAAACAACATATGCATCTGGATGAATAACAAGGGAGCCAATCACAATATCATTTGAATCATTTTCAAATACCGTTTGGGCAATACTTGTATTACGACGGTGCAGTTTCGCTTTGACACGGGCGATTAATTCCCGTGTACTAAATGGTTTTGTTACATAGTCGTCAGCCCCCAGTTCAAGCCCCAGCACTTTATCAATTTCAGAGTCTTTTGCGGTCAGCATAATGATTGGCATTTCATATTTTTTTCTGACCTCCTGGCAAACTTCCATTCCATCCCGGAGCGGCAGCATAATATCGAGAAGGATTAAATCCGGCTGAATCTCGTTCACCAATTGAAGGGCTTCATTTCCATCATAGGCGGAATAGACATTGTAGCCTTCTTTTTTTAAATTAAACTGCAAAATATCCGCAATTGGCTTTTCATCATCAACGACAAGTATATTCATTTAAATATTAATACTCCTTTCATGAAATTAATTTATTAATATTTAGGATACAAATAGAGCCAGCACCTTAATAAAAGGAAGCCGGCTCTTTTGTCTGCATGGAGGGTACGTGGTGTAGAAACTACTTTATCATAGTTGTTTTACATTTCAGTTAAAGAAATAGAACAATTTGGTAAAAGTTGATTAAAAGTTTAAACCTTCGAAAAAATCCTATAAAATCCAGAAATTAATTGTAATATTTTCAGGGAAATTTTTTGTCTTTTTTTCGAGAAAAATGAAATTTTATAGCGATTTCGCAAGGAATGTCCTTTTTACTCGAATGCATAGTCGGTGTGGAAAATTAATTTAGCAATTTAGCTTTTTTATATGAAAATATTTGTGTTTTAAAAAATCAAATACTATTAATTATCATACTAATATAAATAAATATGGTTGTGCTAGCAGAATAATCAATAGATTTGGTGTATAGCCATTAGCGGATTTTATGAGAATTTCTAGTATTTTGTAAAACGATTCTTGTTTACTATATTTTCCAAGTTAGGAATAATGAAAGGGTATCACTTTTTCAAAGGGGGAGTTTCATGTTTCGTCGTAAATCCATGATCACAGTTCTTGCAACAGGCATGCTTTTATCATCAGGGGTTGTCTATGCTCAAACTAATAGTGCACCAAATGCACAATCCGCCACAGCATTTGACAACAATGTTATTAAAAAAATCAGCGCGGATAATATGTATAACACCATTAAGTATCTGTCAGCCGTGCCTAGGGAAGCTGGCACAGAAGGCGAAGTTCGTGGAGTCGAGTACATAGAAAGCCAGTTTAAGAGCTTAGGTCTTGAGACTAGAAGAATACCGTTTCCTATTTATGATTATAAGACAAACCGTCAATCTGCTGTAGTTGACGGGGTAGATTTAAACGGTCGAGCTTTTAGCGGCAGTGCAAGCGGAAAGGTGAGAGAAGAACTCGTTTATGTCGGAAAAGCAACAACCGGGGAAGTTACGGACGCAGTAAAAGGGAAAATTGCCCTGATTGAGCGTGGAGATATCACGTTCGTTGAAAAAGTGAAGAATGTAGTTGCTAAAGGAGCAGTTGGGGTGCTCATGTATAACAGCAGCAGTGCTACTGGTAATAACTTTGGCCAAGCCAATGGGGAAGTTCCCGCTGTAGCAATCACTAATGCACAGGGGCTAAAATTGGTCGAAAAATTAAAGAACGGCCCTGTTACAGCCACCTTAGACGTCGATATCGAAAAAATTGAGAAAACCTCCTATGTGGTTGAGGCTAAATTAAAGCCAAACAAGAACAAGGACACAGGCCAGATTGTCACAATTGGAGCACACCATGACTCGGTTCCTAATGGACCGGGAGCAAATGACGATGCTTCTGGTGTATCAGCCGTACTCGAGCTAGCAAGAATTCTTGTCAAGACTCCAATTGATACCGAAGTCCGCTTCCTTACCTTCGGCTCTGAGGAAAGAGGAATGGTGGGCTCATCCTTCTACGTATCGCAGCTTCCACAAAGTGATATAGACCGTATGGTTGCCCACTTCCAAATGGATATGATTGGCGGAGCTGAAGCTGGAGAAGATCACCCTCTAGGTGGATTAATCATGTATACCATTGACGGTCAGAAGAATCTTGTGACGGACTTAGGAGCGTCAGCCGGATCTAGAATGTACGATGTGGCGCTGCCGTACGGGCAGTTAGGAAGAAGTGACCATCAGCCATTCCATGACGTGGGCATCCCTTCCGCTCTATTTATTCATTCACCTGTTGAGCCTCAGTATCACAAGCCAACAGATACGATTGAACATATCAGCAAGGAAAAGCTCCAACAAGCTGCATCAATCGTTGGAGCAGCAGCCTATCAAATCGTTCGCCCGGATACGCCGGCTCTCGAGCGGGCACGTGTCGCCCCAACAACAGTGGACTACAATTTCGAAAACCGCCCAGTAGATTAATAGAATATGTGTTGCACGGTAAAACGCCTGAATCAAATAAAGATTCAGGCGTTTTTGCTATTAAAATGAGGCACAAGAACCGTCCCCATGCCTCACCCATGCTTCACGTATGTATAATATGAGGCTGGTTATATTAACATTATATATTTTTAATAACTGGGGGATATATATGAATTTACAAACTGGAACTTATTATTGGCCCACTACTTTTCCTGATGCTCCCTCGTACCCGGCGTTGGAAGAATACCTATCTTGTGATGTATTAATCATTGGGGGCGGAAGCTCGGGGGCACAGTGTGCCTATTATCTTGCTGATGCAAATGCAAATTTAGAGGTGGCTGTCATTGAAAAGTCAACCATCGGCAGCGGCAGTACTAGTTCGAATACCGCCCTCCTTCAATACTCCGGCGAAAAAATGTTTACAAATCTGATCAACACCTTTGGCGCAGATTACATAAGAAGGCATTTACAATTACTAAAGGAAGCTATTAATGAAATTGAAGCAGCCTCAAAGAAAGTCACAATTGATTGTGAATTCAACAGAAGAGATACCCTATACTCTGCTAGCTGTCCAGAGGACGTTGAAAAACTAAGAAAGGAATACGAATATTTAAAGCAGCATAACTGTGACCTTACTTTTTTAACAAAGGAAGAGATTGAAGCAAACTATCCATTTAGCAGGGATGCAGCTATTTACTCATACAATGATGCAGAAATCAATCCTTTCCGATTCACCCATGCACTACTGGAGTACGCCGCAAGAAAAGGGATCCGTATATATGAAAATACAGAAATGAACGGTCACCATTATGATAAAGAACGTGGAAAGATGATTGTTTCGACAAAGAATGGGCGTTCAATCCAAGCACGCTATATTATTTTTGCAGCGGGTTATGAAGGATTGGAAATCAAAAAAGAGAAAAAAGCCTCCTTTGTCAGTACATATACGGTCACAACCAATCCAGTCGACAATCTCTCCGAATGGTATAACAGGACACTCATTTGGGAAACTGCTCGTCCCTATTTATACATGCGGACAACTAGAGATAACCGGATTATTATCGGAGGACTTGATGATAATACTCCATACCCTGAAGACCGCGATAGTAAACTGATTCATAAAAAGAATAAACTGATTGAAGAGTTTAATAACATGTTTCCCACCATTAAGGTCCAGCCAGAATTTTATTTAACTGCATTTTATGGAGGCATATCGGATGGCATTCCGATCATTGGCCAATATGAAGAATATCCTAATAGTTATTTTCTATTTGCCTTTGGTGATAATGGGACGGTCTACAGCCAATTGCTGTCGAAGATTATTGTTAAGGAGATTGTTGAAGGAAACTGTCCTGATTTGACTCTTTACTTGCAGGACCGCCCTTTGCTAAACAAGGGATGAAAAATGGGGATGATTTTCCCCATTTTTCTTGTTTTTTACGATTCTCCACTCCTCAAGAGCAGCGCCTCTCACTCCCCGAATAGCATCGTAGAATTCAGCAAAATTTGGGAGATAACAAGCACTTATACTAAGTGAATTCTTTTAATACTATTTATTTGTCTTGAAATCAAAGTCACCGGTAATCGGAGGATTTACACCGGAGTATGTCGACTTAATCCTAGCAAAATTCAACCCAATCGTTTCAAACAAATTGTCAAAGTTATAATCTGATATCAGGACATCGAGTAACTCAATTGTGAGAATAGGTGTTGGGGATTCACCGCGTGATACGAACACAATCTTGCAATCAGCGCTGTGTCTTCCTGTAAGCAAATCCTGAAATATTGGAATAGAAGAAGAATCGTAGCTTTTCTTGACAACGAACTCATTAAGCGAGGGTTTCCCTGTACTCCCTCCCCCGCCTCCTCCTGTACCTAACACTTGAGAAGCATCAAATTCGACTCCAGTTAGTACGATCCAATCTTTATATTGTTCAGCTGCCGACTCCCCTTTGATATTACCCAATTTCATATAAACGTCATAATTAAGAACAGGACTTCCGTCACCAGCAGGCAATGAAACTCCTGGCGGTCCCTGTGGCCCTACAGCACCGTCTTTACCGTCAACCCCGTCTTTTCCTGGGGGTCCTTGTGCCCCCTGTTCTCCCTGCGGACCCTTTACGTTCCAGGAAATCATTTTTTCATTTGGACCACATGATGTACCATTGTCAACCAAACGGATTTGTCCATTGTCTTTCGTGCAAGCATAAAGAGTTTTGTTGTCTTCATCCTGCTGCGCAGCCGCATAAACGCCAAAGCCTGAGAAAATGACCACGATTACACTTATCAAAATGGTAATGGTCTTTTTACTAAGATACAATAAGTCTCCCTCCCCTTCTGAATATTACAAATGACTCACTCCCTACTAACTATATTTCGTTAAGAGGGTAGATATGTACGGTTCATGAGCCCTTTGACTATTATGGAAAAGTTTTTATTGCTTAGCTGATTTCCCTTCCATGCATTCCTATTCTCATCGTCTGGGTGCATTTCAACCGATGTGGTGGAAGCGCAAAAAAACTCCCTCAACTCTTAGTCTGAGGAAGCATACCATGTACTTCTATATTAGAATTTTCTTGCAGACATTATGCCATTCTTAGTCATTTCCTACCAAATCGAATCCAGAATAAACTGCTGGCGACATCCTCAATTAGAATCCTACTCTCATGGTATCTGGATCCGACCCAGAGCGGCTGTTTTGGTTGAGTCCATCAATTTTTTCCATGTCTTCTGCAGTCAGTTCAAAGTCAAATACGTCAGCGTTTTCAATGATGCGATGCTCTTTGATAGATTTTGGAATTGTTACGACGCCATGTTGCAGATCCCAGCGCAGGATTACTTGTGCAACGGATTTATTATATTTAGCTGCAATATCTTCGAGAACTGGTTCATTTAACAGTTCGCCTTTCTTTAATGGCGACCATGCTTCTAGTTGAATTCCTTCTTTTTTACAATAAGCGAGAAGCTCTTTTTGAGTTAAATGGGGATGGAATTCAACCTGGTTGACCATTGGTTTCACTTCAGCATCTCGAATCAAATCTTCTAAATGATGAACATGGAAGTTACTGACGCCAATGGCACGGACACGACCGTCTTTGTAAAGCTTTTCGAAGGCCTTCCACGTTTCTTTATATTTATCAACACCCGGCCAGTGAATTAAATAAAGATCCAAATAGTCGAGTCCAAGCTTGTTAAGACTTGTTTCAAACGCTTCTAATGTGGATTCATATCCCTGCTCGGTGTTCCAAAGCTTTGTTGTAATAAACAAATCCTCACGGGGAACGCCTGATTCACGAATCGCCTGCCCCACCCCTTCTTCATTTAAATAGATTGCAGCGGTGTCGATGCTGATGTATCCGTTCCGAATAGCCGCCTTTACAGACTGAATAACCTCGTCCCCTTCACTTACTTTAAAAACTCCTAAGCCTAACCACGGCATTTCCACGCCATTAGATAAAGGAACCGTATCTTTTAAACTTGTTGGCATTATGAATCCTCCTATCAAAAAAGATTTCACTAAGAATTTTCCTCTCCATAAAAAGAAAATACCATAGTCCTAATGACTATGGTAGCCCACCATTTTTATACTTTCAATAGATGTATTGGGGAAGTTATCAATTTATGTTTTCCGCTTTTTAGGAAATATTATTCATAATATATGAATGTAAAATAGGAGGTTGTCCTAATGGATGATAAAACAAATATTCCTTTAACCGCCGCGGAAATGTCTGGTTTATGGACTCAATACATGGGTGATACAATCGTTGTTTGTATGAACAGCTATTTCTTAGAAAAAGTAGAAGATGAAGAAATACGTCCTATTATTGAATGGACACTTGATACAGCAAAAGGGAATGTTTCCATCATGCAGGAACTGTTTCAAAAGGAGAATTTTCCGATACCCATTGGATTTACAGAAAAAGATGTCAATACCAAAGCTCCAAGACTTTTTGCAGATACTTTTTTCTTAAAGCATTTAAGTCAACTGGCGGTATTTGCCATGACAGCCAGCTCTGCAGCACTAACAGTTGCGACACGTCCAGATGTTATTGCTTTTCATAAGCGTATATTAAATAAAGGGGTTGAATTGCAGGATCGAACACGTGATTTAATGCTAAAACAAGGGATTTATATAAAACCTCCTTCTATACCTATTCCTAAAAGGATCGATTTTATAGAAAAACAACATTATTTAACTGGTTTTTTTGGGAAAAAGAGATCGATTAATTCACAAGAAATCACACACTTATACTTAAACACTCTAATCAATGTGATCGGTAAAGATTTAGTAACGGGCTTTGCCCAGACCGCTCAAAACGAAGAGGTAAAACAGTATTTCTTAAGAGGAAAAGAGCTTGCCCAGAAATATATAGATACATTTAGCAATTTTTTAACCAAGGAGGATTTACCAGCCCCTATAAGTTCAGGTTCGGCTGTTTTAAATACAACCGCAAGTATTTTTTCAGATAAACTAATGATGTTTCATGTTACAGCCATGGTTGCAGCAGGAATCGGCTATTACGGAACTGCATTGGCAGCAAGTCCAAGGAGAGATTTAGGTCTTAAATATTTATCAGTGATCCCAGAAGTCGCACTGTATGTGGAAGATGGAGCCAATATTATGATTAAACAAGGCTGGATGGAGGAACCTCCACAAGCAGTCGACCGTGATAAATTAATACAAAGTTAACATTCTACACCACAATTTTAACCGGAAAACGTAGTCAGGGTCAGTCCTATGAACTGACCCTGATTATTAATAAGGCTATAATCATTTATTTCATTATTTTTTTATACTGTTGTTCCGTTTTATAACTAAAACCTATACAAAGTTCTCTGTTGACTTATTGCGGCTGAATTTATAGACCGCAATTAAGAAAAACGCCGCCGCAAAGGCAAAGAGAATCAGCAGGTTCAAGGATAACTCACTGAACGCATGCCCTTCCTGCAGCTTCGTTAACGTATCAAGCGTCCAGCGCTGCGGCAGGAAGTTCGCTATTTTCTGCAAGGTGGTTGGCATGACTTCCACAGGCCAGAAGCACCCGGAAAGCATCACGGTTGGAGTGATAATTAAATTCTGCAGGGCATTTGCTGCACTGCGGCTTTTTGAAAAGGAAATCAACACAAGCGATAACCCAACTGCAATCAGTGAAAACAGCAGCATAACGACCGCCGCTTCCCAATAAGACATGTTCAGGCCAATATGAAAGACACTTTTCATGATGGTTAGCGTTACGGCAACCTGAATCGTCATCACTATCATGTTGACCAACACATTCGCCAATAAATATTTTCTTGCGTTAATCGGAGTCGATAACAGTCGAAAATAGGTGCGTTTTTCTTTTTCCAGCAGAATGATCTCGGACAGATTACTTGCAGAAATCAGCATGATCATAATCAGGAAACCAATTGTTTGGGTCGTCATATTTTTATTCCTCGATGTATCCGCTAAAGAATGAGTTGAGAGTTGAAAGGACGATTGCTGGTAATCCTGGTACATCTGCTGAAAAGTCTGTTGATTTCCATCAGCTGCTCGGCTGATCGTCGAGATATTATCGATATATTGATATAAATAGGACTTCACGAAGCCTGTCACTTGTGCGCCTTTGATGGAAGTGAGCTGAATATGGTCAGGCCGCCCCGTCAATACACTGTCTGAATACCCCTTTTCAAAGGTAATCACACTGTCGAACTTACCGGAAACTATTTCTTCTTGGACCTGCCCTGCTTCCAGTTCGGTAATCTTCACATTCTCTAATCCTGCTAAAAACTGAATCGTATCCGCAGTAATCTCAGCATTGTCCTGATTGACTACGCCGACATGCAGGATCATTTTTTGATCACCGCCATAGGCCATCAGGGCAATAAAAATTCCTATTAACGGCATACACAGATACAGCAAGATGTTTTTCTTTTTTCGAAATGTCACACGTAACGTGTTTTGCACGATCCAGAGGATATCCCTCATTACAGCCCCTCCCTTCTTTGCAGTGAGATAATTGCCACTAGTAACAATAAAAACGAGCCGATCAGATTGATGCTGACCGCCGGAATGACGGCAGAAAAATCATTTGCATAGATGATTTTCGTTATCGCTGCATTCATCCAGGTGAGCGGTGATAGCTCCGTTATCAGTTTAAAGATTCCTTCAGGATTCTCAATTTTAAAATAGGCCCCGCCAAAAAAGGACGATAGCTGCACCACGATCATAATGATGACTTGAGGAGCAGCACTAGTTTTCGTCAGGAAGCTGACGCCAATTCCCAAACTAATTGCAAACACCACTTCTGTCAGCAGCACGAGAAATACCAGCCCCGGATGGTCACCCCAGTTTGCCTTGAATAATAGTTTGCTAAACAGGATGACGAGGATGACACACAAGCCGTTGCTAACGAGACTTCCCAACACTTTTCCGATAAAAATTTCACTCTTCCTTACCGGTGCAGCGATCAGGCGATCTGCCGTCCTTCTCACGCGTTCACTGACAATGAGCGAGCTGGCCGGCAGCGCCCCGTACAGCACTATCATCGTCGTAATCACAATCGCATAATAATCCATCGATCCCGGCTGCTTATTCGGATTTAGCGAGGTTTCTTTAATAAAATCTCTCTGCTCCCCCGCTGTAAACGCTGCTTCCAGCTTTTCAGGTGCTGTCTTCATGATTTCAGAAGCAATATTATACTTGTCGACATAGCCGGAGACCATGCCTTGCAGGATACTGCCTTTAATACTATTATCATCATTGACATACAGCTGGACGCCATTTTGAGTCACTTCTACATACCCATCATAGGTACTTTGCTTCACTGCTTTTTTTCCATCTACTTGATTGGTGACTTTCTTAAAATGCATCCCCGACTTTTCCGCCGCTGTGATAAATTGCTGAAAGCTTCCGTCTTGTGTTGTATCTTTATATAAAACATGGAGATCATCCACAGGAAGACTGGTCGTAAACGTGTTCGACAGGGCTGTTCCAAGGACGAGCATTAAAAGAATCGGGAAAGCTAACAAGAAAATCAAGGTTTTGATGTCCCTGAACTCTGTTTTAATGCCTTTCCAGGCAATATTGAGTATGTTCAATGTGAATCCCCCCTATTGGTCCCTTAGGTTTCTTCCGGTTAAGGTTAAAAACACAGTCTCTAAATTTGGGGCCTTTTCTTGGAGGCCACGGATTTCAATCCCATTGTTGATCAAGTGCTCAATGATTTTGTTTAAATTATTAACGCCCGTATCCGAGTTGATTTTAATAAAATATTCCTCTATTGAAACAGCTTCGACGCCATGAATTTCTTTGATAGCCTGGATGTTCAAGTTTTCTGAGGATTTAACCTCAATCCATAAATCCTTCGTATTGGTAATGAGTGATTTCAGCTGTTCCTTCGTTCCCTCGGCAATGATTTTTCCGTGATCAATGATGGCAATCCGCGAACAAATCTCCTCGACTTCCTCCATATAGTGACTTGTGTAAATGATGGTGCAGCCCATTTTGTTTAGCTTCTTAACCGAGTTCAGAATATAGTTGCGGGACTGCGGATCGATGCCCACTGTCGGTTCATCCATAATGATCAGCTTCGGCCGGTGGGCAATGGCACAGGCGATGTTTAAGCGCCGCTTCATCCCCCCTGAAAAACTATTGGGATAGCTCTTGTGCTTATCTTGTAGTCCGACAAATTCCAGAGCTTCCACAACAAGGTCATGCAGTTCGGCGCCGCGCAGACCGTATAGGCCAGCAAAGAATTTCACGTTTTCATAGGCCGTCATGTCCTCATAGATGGCCAAATCCTGGGGGACCATGCCAAGGTTCATTTTTGCAAAACGGCTGTGTTTGGCTGAATTTTTTCCAAGAATACTAATGATGCCGTCATTACAGCGCAGCAGCCCGGCAATCATATTAATCGTGGTGCTTTTCCCCGCACCATTGGCCCCGAGAAAGCCAAAGATTTCTCCCTCGGCAACAGCTAGACTCATATTATCAACCGCAATGAAATCTGCGAATTTCTTCGTTACATTCTTTATCTCCAACACGTTCATCTCTTCACCCCTAGATCGTTTCTATAGTTCAAGTATAAAAAAAAGAATGAACCTGCATAAGTGCAATCGTTCATTCTTTTCACATGAGAATTTTCATATTGTGAGTGTTAGATTTTCATATCGGCAGGAGGGTGGTGACGGAAAAGCCATGGGTGCTGTCGACAATCATCGTTCCATGCACCGCGGCGGTGCGCTCCTCCATCCCAATGATGCCAAGCCCTTTTTTAATCGTGTCTGTTCCCTTGCCATTATCCTTCACTTCGACTCTGACTAGTTTATTTAACACCTTTAAATCGACCGAAACAAGCGTTCCCTGGGAATATTTCATTGCATTTGTGAGCGCCTCCGTGACATTTTCATGGATAATTTTCCACTGGATCGGCGAAATGATGTCTAAATTCCCTTCATACGTCAGCACGGTTTTGATCGGCTGTTTGGCATTGACATCATCAATCATCAGCTTCAGGCGATGAATGCCAACTTGCTCTGTCGGGGGCTTCATATTTTTCAAGGTCAAGCGGATGTCTTCGATGCCCCCCTTTGAAATCTGGATGGCGTTTTGTAGCAGCTCGGCTGCCTTTTGTGGATCGGTTTCCAGCAAGTGTTTCGCCGCTTCCATTTGAAAAAGGGCCCCTGTCATCGAATGACCAATTTTATCATGAATCTCTTGTGAAATTCGATTTCGTTCCTCTAATTTGAAGGTATATTCCGACTGCCGA
This sequence comes from Neobacillus sp. PVCKKU3, assembly GCF_058323225.1. NCBI lineage: Bacteria > Bacillati > Bacillota > Bacilli > Caryophanales > Bacillaceae > Neobacillus > Neobacillus sp. PVCKKU3. The sequence goes on along the minus strand of NZ_JBLVQN010000018.1, from coordinate 37,207 downwards.
ATATACTCGGTATTTTCATTTACACGTTTCGTTAAGTTCCCCATCGCTTTTCGCATCGAATCCATCTGCGCCTCATCCTTCACCTGCATGTTATGGAAGCTTTGGGTGACGGAATAAAGCATAAAGCAAAAGATGGCTACTAACCCGTAAATCGGTTGGAACGGTTCCTGTATATAAAAGATTGGGATGATGGCGAGTAGCAGAAGTATGAATTTTTGTTCCATAAATCCTGCGGCCAGTTCCACAATGGATAGTGGTAAAAGAATACTAAAGATCGGATGCACCATGTTATAAGCACCCACCGTCATACCGATGGATCCGATGAGAAGCAGCGTCTTGACGGCAGTATGTTTAAAAATATATAGGGTGATATTGATGCAAAAATAAAGCAGAAAGGTAAGAACCGCCAAGTCGATCGAACTACCCTCTGCCCGTACAAAGCAGAAGGCTATATAAAGCAAGAGGACGAGCTTCGTCCCAATCATCCACAGCTCCATCCTATTCCACTTTCCCCTTCAGATAGTAAATCGCAATCTGGGTCCGGTGCTCAAGCCCGGTCTTATTTAATATTGAAGTTATATAATTGGCCACCGTCCCTTCGGAAATAAACAATTGCTTGGATATCGCTTTATTGGAATACCCCTTGGCAATCAGGGACATAATCTCTCGTTCTCTTTCGGTGAACGTGCTGAGGTCCATTGGCGTCTCTGGAGCTTTTTTTTCCGCGAGATTGGACTTAATTTTTTCCAAAATAACCTCCTGAATAATACTGTTTCCGTTATACACACTCTTGATCGCATCACGAATTTGTTCAGGGTCATTGTTTTTCAATAAATAGCCTTTGGCGCCATTTTTGATGGCATCAAGAATGTATTCATCATCATCGAAGGTGGTCAAGATAATCGGCTTTGTGCTGGTTTGCTCCGTAATCAGCTTGGACGCCTCCACCCCATTCATATTGGGCATGCGCACATCCAGAAGGGCAATATCGACCTTATTCTTTAAGCAGTAGTCTACGGCCTCTTTTCCATCAGACACTGTTTCAAGCACCTCAAACTCTGCATATGTATTAAGGATAATTTTCAAGCCTTCGCGAATAAAGGAGTTATCGTCCACAATGATCACGGAAATCTTCATAATCTTTCCCACCCCTTCCAACTTTTCTCTGTAGTCATTATAGCAAGAAATTGGGAGGAAATGGCGTGTCAATTTAAGCTAAATTTACATTACTGCGTTTGGTCCTCATATTTGCGCGATACATGGCTGTGTTTCACATTATCCTGTATGGAGCTATTATTATTCAGTCTCTTTTCCCATTTCAAAAATTATTGGTACTTTTTTTAAAGTCTTAAAATATACTGATTTTAAAAATGAATGAATCATTCATTCAAAAAGGGAGAGCTGAAAAAATGGCGAATAATACTACAAAAATGGACTGGGATTTGCAGGACAAATATGTATTGATTACAGGTGCCACAAGCGGAATTGGCTTTGCAGCGGCACAGGCAATGGCATCACGTGGAGCCAATTTAGGGATCATTGCTCGAAATCACAGCAAAGCTAAAGAAATTTCAACCCTATTAAAGTCGCAAACAAGCAAACCGATTAATGTAGATGTATTTATTGCTGATCTATCCTCCCAAAAGTCCATCCGCCTAGTTGGAACGGAAATTCTAGAACGGTGTCCAAGGATTGATATTTTAGTGAATAATGCAGGCGCTTTATTCGATACCTTTCAGAAAACAGAAGAAGGAGTGGAAATGACCTGGGCTGTGAACCACTTAGCCCCTTTTCTCCTCACCTCACTGCTTTTAGATCGACTTAAGGAAAGTGAATCCGCTCGGGTGATTAATACCGCATCTCATGGCCATCAGATGGCAAAAGACGGCTTTGACTTTACCGATGTAAATGGAGAGGGGCTTTATAGAGGTTTTAAAAAAATAATGGGGGGACCGACTATACGATATGCACAGACAAAGCTGGCCAATATCTTATTTACATCTGAATTGGCGCGTAGTCTAGAAGGAACAAATGTCAGCGTTCATTGTTTCGATCCAGGACTTGTGGCAACAAATTTTAATCAAAATAATGGAATGATGGCCAAAGCAACTATGGCTGTCATGAATCTTTTTTCCCGTACCCCAGAAAAGGGGGCAGATACATTGGTATGGCTTGCAGAAACAAAAGATGTCTCAAATCTTAACGGCAAATATTGTGTTGATCGACAACAGAAGGAACCGGCAGAAGTGGCAGCTGACAAAGAATTAGCAAGGCAACTTTGGAACATTAGTGAAGAGCAAGTGATGTTATCGATGAATGGCTGAATATATGTGAAATAAACAAAAAAAGAAAAGAGTGATGAGGATGCCTCCCTTAAATGAGCAGCAACTAGACCAGAACCGTGAAGAACGAAGAGAACAAATAAAGAAAGCAGCTCTAAAAGTATTTGCCAAACGTGGAATTATTGGCACGAAAATAAGCATGATCGCTAAGGAGGCAGGCATCAGTCAGGGGCTTACCTATCGATATTACCATTCAAAGGATGAACTTTTTATTGAACTTGTTAAGGAGGCAATGGAAGAGACTGCAGAGGCATTTGCGTCATTGGAGAATATGTCGGGCTCACCATTAGAAAAAATCAAAGAATTAACCAAGAAAATGCTCGATACAAGCAATAAACATTCGTTTATGCTCATACAGCAAGTACAAACCTCTGATGAAGTCCCAGACAAGGCAAAGGAAATTGTCCGACAATATCCAATCCCTTCTTTTATTGAGCAGCTGATTCCCGTTTTTATAAAGGGGCAGGCGATGGGAGAATTTTGCAAGGGCGACCCTGCTAAGCTTATGATGCTCTACTTCTCAGTCATTTCCGGTTTGATGTTACTCCCGAATAAGGATGAGGAGGGTCATCAAGCCCTGGATGTAGATATTTTAATGAAACTTTTAAGAGAATAGACCCTCTTACGATAATTTCAATTAAGACTTCTAACAGGGAGGGTTCACCAATTTATGTCATTCGGCAAAAATGATGCAGCAGAACCGTCCCCATGCCTCAGAAAATAAATCTCTTATCAAATAAACTTAAACTACACTAACAAGCCAGCCCGCAAGAACATTTATTTTTCCCAAAAAATAAGGAGTAAGCCGCTGGGAATTCTTGATTGACCCTTTGTACCTCTTTTGCAAACTCCTCTTCCGTTTGAGGCACGGGTGATAATCGGTCTGCTTTCTCTTGGGTATCAATATGAGCTCCCGGGGGAACAAACCGATTGGGTTCCACTACCACCCCATTCGTTACAACAGCTCCTGAAGAAATAAAACTCCCTTCCCCTATCAAAGCATTATAAACTATGGCTTTAAAGCCAATAAAAACATCATCATCAACCCGGCAAGGACCATGAATTAATGATCCATGAGTACATGAAACCTTATTTCCGATATAAATGGAATATTTGTTATTATCCTTTTCAATATATCTATTTTTAAGACCATGTAGAATAACACCATCCTGCAAATTGCTATTGCTGCCGATATAAAATGGCGTTCCTTCATCCGCCCGGATACTTACGAATGGGCCGATATATGTATTACTCTGAATTGTTACATCACCCACAATATAAGTAAACGGACTTAAGAAAGCACTGTTGTGGATCCTTGGAAATTTTGGATAAGGATTCACTGAAGTTGGCGGATTATATCCTATATAATAACTATACATATTGAAAGGGCCATTTTGACTACCAGAATGATTCCACAAAATAAAACCTCCCTTCACTTCGCGAAATTTCTTCTTACTACTTATACGTGGAAAATTTTATTTCATGCAGTAATGTATATAGCACTTCTAAGCTTTTCAATGGGAAGGGAGGGTTGGACTACGCGATAGGGGCAACAATATTTGATCCAATAGCAAGTAATGAGCTGTTCCAGAAAACCGACAATTAATTTATCTCCATTTGGAAGTTTCACGTAAAAAAGGCCCGACTACCGGATAGAAGTAGTCGGGCCTTTTTTGTATTACAGGGATTGGCCAGTGGGACAGTCCCCGAAATATACAAATTATTCTTTTGTTGCAGCTTCAATAGTTGTATCTTCAGCAACTACTTCGTCTGTGTTTTCTTCACCTGTTACAACTGTTTCCGCGTCTTCCACAGTTACAGCTTGTACAGCTGAATTGGCAGCAGCGACAGCTTTTGCTTGCGCGCTTACATTTACGCTAGCCTGTGCGTTTGCTTTGTTGGATAGGGATGGGTTTACTTTTTCTGTATCAACTGTTTTTTCTTCAGTTACTTCTGCAGTTTCATCAGTAACAACTGCTGCATCTTCTTCTTCAACAGCTTCAGTAGCTTCATCAGTTACAACCGCTGCATCTTCTTCAACAGCTTCAGTGGCTTCATCAGTTACAACCGCTGCATCTTCTTCAACAGCTTCAGTAGCTTCATCAGTTACAACCGCTGCATCTTCTTCAACAGCTTCAGTAGCTTCATCAGTTACAACCGCTGCATCTTCTTCAACTTCACCTTCAGTGGTTTCATCTGCTACAACCTGAGTATTGTCTTCCACTGTCACTTCAGTTGTTTCTTCAGCTTTTTCTTCAGATGCTGCTTCTTCAGAAACTTCCCCAGAAGCATGGACAGCTGCGTTTACATTCGCGTGAGCTTTAGCCGTATCACTTGCATGCTCGTATGCTTGTGAGTTTACTTTATTAGCAGCTGAAGGATTAACCTTAGGTTCTTTATCTGTGTCTGTGTCTGTGTCTGTGTCTTCGTCATCTGAATCTGCATCTTCTTCATTCTTCGAAGTTACGATTCCTTCGTGATTATATTCGACCTTCTTTGAATCAGAATTTTGGTCGGCATTTTCGGTATCCTCTGCAGCGTCTTCAGAATCAAGATCTGTTGCTTGTACATCTTCCTTAACAGCCGCTTCATCTTCAGCTGTTACAGGCTCTTCTGCTTCCACTTCGGTTTCCGTACCTTGCTCTACTGCAGGCTCTTGTACCGGAGCTTCCTCGATTACTGGCTCTACTGCAACGGGCTCTTGTACCGGAGCTTCCTCAATTACCGGCTCTTCTGCAGCAGGTTCTTGTACTGGAGTTTCTTCTACTTTTCCAACCTTGCCGAGAACTGCAGAGTTCGGATTAGCATTCATTTTTGCCGTTTCACTGGCATGCACACTTGCTTGAGATTTGGCTGCTTGCTGTGCTTTAGGCTGCTCCTTCACAGCTGGTGCTGCTGGAACTGCAGGTTTTGTCACGTTAGCCTGCACTTGATTTTCGGCCTTTACTTGAACGGTGTGGTCTGGTTTTGCCTTATCAGGTCCAGCCGCCTCAGTAAAATGTGCACCCGCAAATACTCCAAATGATACTGCTCCTGCTAATACAAAAGATTTCATAACCTTATTAGTGTTTAAATAATGTTTCATTATTGAATTCGCTCCTTTAATTTTCGTATTCCGTGGCATTTAGCTTCGGTTAACGGTTTTTAAAAAAGGAGCTGCTTGCGGCGGTGGTGAAGGCGGGGCATTCACCCATTGAGTATTCAGTAATGCATGGCGAGAAAGGAATGGTTGGACAAGTCTTATTTCAAAGTACTTATTCCACTCAAACCACTTGTCTGCCAAACTGGCCGTTCCTATTCCCGTGCTAACTCGATCATTTGATGAGCCGCCGGTATTGGTTGAACGTTGTGCCGGGTCCATTGCCTGATCGACTGGAGGCAGCTCTTCCCTACTTGAAGGAGCCTTGTCCTTTTCTACAGGAGCGGGCGACGGTGATTCAATACTCACCGCAGGATTACTTTTTGATATGTTTGGTTCTTCCTCTTGAGACTGAAGTCGATTTTTCGTCTCATGATCAGAGGGATTTTCAGTCATATCATATGTAAGTAGTTGTTTCGTTTTAAACCCGCTATCTTTTTCCTGAGCAGCTGCCTTTTTCTCCTGGCCTGGAGTATTTACGGTTTTCTCAGTCTTTTTTATTTCTGATAATCCATACCCGTTCCCATTGGCCTGCGCCGGCAAAGCTTTTGCCGTTTCATTAGCAGGTTGAGGGGAAACGACCTGTTTAGGAGCGGCATTGGAAGATCGTGGTTTAACTGCCTCGCTATTTTTTTTCGCTTGCTCAGGTACTTGCACCGTTTTATCTATTGGTTTAGTACTTTCAGCAATTGAAGGAAGGTTAGCTTGTGCATCTGAGTTATTCGATGTTTCAGAAGTTTGTACCATTTCTTTATTGGACTGTAACGGTCCATTTTGTTCACCCTTCTCAGCGAAAGCATTTCCTGGCAAAAATAGAGCTGCCCCCATCATAAGAGCTGGTATTAGAAAATGGCGGAAGTGCATTGTCTCACCCCCTTTCCTCTTAACGACATTTTCTTAGACAGTATTCGAGGAATTTAAACACTTTTTGACCATTTTTTCGCCCATTTGCAAGAAACGATTCCTTTCTCCTAAAAGAATGATTCGAAAGAAGCAGGGGACTGTTCTATGCTTCATTTGTTAATAGTTTCTGGTACCTACACTTTCGAGTCTGGGGAAAATGCTAATAGGACTACGCTTCTGGAAGGAAAAATCCAATTTGATTTTGAAAAGGGAAACGCCATGAGAAGAAGAGGACGTGAGTGTAATCCTAATGCCTACCACATCATTTACTTCCGAGGGAACAATCGGTATGTAAGGACCCACACTCTCTCTGAAACGACCTTCTACCTACAGTTTAAATAATTTATAAGAAAAATGGGGTGTTGTTTTTGGGATATTTAGGGAACGACTATTCCCTTTAGAGTATATTTTTAAATAGCGAAGTACAAAAAAACAAGAATTTTGTCGAATAATATAAGCGGTAAGCAAAAAGTCCGATTACAATAAGCAAAACAAGGAGCTAGTCCCCTCTAAAAGAAGTTAAAATATCGCCTGCATTTACTTACATATGTCTTTATAATCAAAATTCTAATTTTTAAATTTTTCGAGGTGCAAATATGTCATTAAATCTTAAAAGGAAAGTGGTAGACAAGAAAAAAAAGAAGGAAATACTTGTTCGTAGATTAGATTTGCTGTTGCAACAAAACAGAAAATTGAAGACTTATGGAAAAGAATCTTAAATTCTAGTTATCTCGGGGTTTATTAGAGATGAAGTTTACTTTCAATCTTTTATAGATTGAAATTTCTGCAACACCCTATTATGCAGTGATTCTTGGGCGCTGATCCTTATAAAAGGTTAGCACCCGATATATATTATATAATCACATCGAACTGTTCGTTAACACAACCTTTTTAAATGTTCCTCTTTCACCTTTCTTTTCATTTATCATCTTCGACGGTCCTTCCTTGATACACCAAGTTTATCTGTTAACTGCTCCTGTGATAATCCGTTTATTTGCGAAAATCCCTATTTTATTTGCGAAACCTAGCATTTTATTTGCGAATCTATAACGGAGAGTACCACTACTGATTTTTATTTGCGGAAAATGTAAATTTATTTGTGAAAATCCCTATTTTATTTGCAACCTAGTATTTTATTTGCGAATCTATAATGGAGAGTATCAATACTGATTTTTATTTGCGGGAAATGAGCATTTATTTGCAAAAATGCCTCTTTTATTTGCGAAACAAGCCCTTTTATTTGAGTATTTCAGTGTATTAAAAAAGTACCTGTTACGCACTCGTATATGTCGAGAAGAAATCGACAAATTACAGACAGTGACACAGGCACTTATATAAACCTTTATGGAGTGAAATAACTGGAATTGAAAGGGACTGGGGTAAGAAATAACATAGTTTAGGAAATTTGTAACAGTAGTCCACTAATGAGATTGAAGAGTTAAAAGGTGGGTTATTACCATTAATTAGCAGCGGGGTCAGTCCCCCCGCTGCTTTTACCATTTTACACGGAAAAGATATTAAATATCCTCCTTGTTCTCAATACTTAAATTGAATTCATTCTTTATATCCCTAACAAGGTGCTCTATCAGCCCCTCTTGATACCCTGCCTTTTTCCTATCTTTCAGAACTTCTGCCACTTCAGCCAGCTCCGGTGACGAAATAGCCTCCATTTTAGCAAGTCTGCTGGAAACATCCTCTTCAGAAACCACTTTCTGATAAGCTTCCAAATTCATTCGCCAAAACGTGACATGCTGTGGATATCGTATCTTCAACCGCTCAGCCATCAATAGTCCTTCCGGGTCCAAGTCACCGGAATAATACAGCTGGCAACCTTCCTTCACAAGGAAATCCAATAACACCCAGCTGGCCATACGAAATTGCCCATGCGTACAAATGATTGGAGCAAAAGGGACCTCATCTAAGATCGTTGAACAGACACTGGAATTTTCAACAATCCAGACCTTTTTCCCTCGGGCAGGCCAAACTTTCTCCAACTTCAGCAATTCCTTAATTGGCACATTTAAGACGGTGTCCGTATCCGTTGCAGCCTTCCATACAGGGTTTATCCCCATCACCCCTGCTGCCAACAACCCGCGGCACGATACAAAACTCCATAAGTCATCCCGCAACAACCCATAAATACCGAGTAAATCGTTAAGTTCCTCGGTCGTTTTCGGCATTCCCGGTTCACGGGTCCCCAATTGTTGTTGATGAATCTGTAAACAATAGGTTAGTAATTTACCTGCTACTTGTTGATTATCAAAATAGTGAGGATTGCCCGTTGTTCTTTGTGCAAACAAGGGCATCCGTTCGTACTTATTTTTTCTAAATGGCAATTCCTCAAATGCTCGGAAGACTGTGGTTAGCTGCTCAAACAATAAAACGGAATCTTGATGATAAAGCCCCCAAATCCAGCGGGAGTCCGTCGGTTTTGACTCAATCCAATCCCACAGCCAGATTCCTTCCGGATAAGCCTCCTTTAGCATATTAAAGAAGTTCTGTTCCTTATGTTTCGATATAACCTGCTCTTCCCGCTTTGTGATCATCGACTCCTGAAGTACCTCTTCAAGCAGTTGAACAAGCGAATAATCCGAGAAAGTTGTCTGAGCCAATTCCAGCTCGAAGTCAGCTAACGATAGTTTGCCTTTCTTCTTGACCGTATTGGCAGACTGCCCTAAAAATCCGGCAATCGACTCCACTTCTTCACTTGAAAACTTTTCAATGCTGACCGTTCCGCCGATTCGTCCAAGCGACCGGTACTTTTCCTTAAACATGGTAAAAAGCTTTAGAAAACCTGGTTCCTCCCTGAACACCTGAAGTTTGTCAGTCAATTGTTACCAACTCCTCATCAGGGGTGTCATCCCATACAAGGGAACGCTGCTTCCCATCCCATTGGTAACGTATTACCGTAACAAAGTCAGCATTTTTCGGGCGAACCAGCTCACAGATTGATAGCGAGGAAATCGTATCATAATCTCCCCATAAGGCTTGCGAGTTCATAATATAGTTAAAGCCAAGCTGCTCGACGACTTCAAACATATCGCGAATATTATTTTCATCGACACCCGCAAATGCCTCATCAAGTGAAATAATATATGGTGCCATCGCTCCTGCTTCCTTATAGCGGGAATAAGCCGCCGTAAACAACGGGATGTACATAGCCATTGCTTTTTCGCCGCCGCTGAATTTAAAGAACGCATTGTTGGTCAGTTCTCTTTTGGGCTCATTGACACGTTTATAAGATAAAACAAAGGAGAACCATTTACGGTAATCCAGCACTTCCTTCAACACTTGGTGAAGTGTCGATCCCTCATTACGCAGCTGGATTAACTCCTTCGCCTTGGCTATTCTTGATTGGAAATGCTTTGTAATCCTATTTAAATCTTCCTCATTTAAAAATTTGCTGTTCCGCTGCAGCAGCTTGACAAGATCTTCTGTATCCAGTTCCTGCTCCGATTCAGCCGTGAGCGGCTTCCAGGCAATCGAGAACGTCAATCCGGAAGAATTATCCCGATTTTTCATAATTCGGTCCATCTCATGAACCCATTTTTCTGCACGTTGAATCCGGTTCCTCAAGATGGCCCCTACCGTATTGACAATGATATCTTCATAGAGCTGCCGGTCCTGTTCATCAAGGTACATTTTCTGGTCTTCCAATTCCTTAACTAATGAGGAGTGGACATAATAAGGGCTGACCCGCTGCCCTTTATATTCCATCTGGAGAATACGTCTTCCTTTTAGCTGATTCCACTCATTTATGATTGGCTCATAATAATCTCCCCATTCACGGGAGAACCATTCCGGGCGCTCCCACTCATCGGTGTATTCAAACATCCGGTACTCTGTTAAATTCACCTGTTCGTTCATGAATGCCTTGGTGAGCTGTTCATTTAGCTTAGCGCGATCATATTTCGTCAAAACAGGCTCCAGTTCCTTCACCAGCTGGGCAGTGTCGTTTTCCTTGCCTTCCACAAACCCACGGTCCGACTCCGTTTTGACCATTTGCCCCCACTCGCCTGCCATTAGGGACCAAAACTCGGCGTTTGTTTTTGCGGATGTTAACTCTTTTAAGCAAGATTCATAGGCTGTTTCTTTTTTAGGGGTTGTTTCAAGCAATCTATGAATTTCTTTATTAGATTCACTCAAAATCTGCTGGACCTCTTGGATCCGCTGTCTGACCTCATCAATCCCCTTTAATTTCAATTGCTGCTCGATGGACTCGATTTCCGCTTTTTCTTTTATGACCATTGAATCTTTGCTGTTTTGCTCTCCCTTGATCTCATCCATTTCCGCTTCCAAGTCGGCAATCCTCTCAGTTAAACTGAGGATTTTCTCTCGTGCAAACAGACTTTTTTGGAACAAATCTTTTAAACTATACAGGAACTCTCGATACTGTTTGGCGGTGTCTAAGGCTTTGCTAATCGATTCTTTCGTCAGTGAAAGATTGATGGTACTCCCTTGCTGATGGAGCTTTAGCTTTACTTGCTGAAGCTGCTCATGCGTTGCTTTCCATTGCTCATCTAATTGAAGCAAGATTTTTTTCTGTTCCTCAAGTTGAAGACTTGTACTTTCCATTTGGATATTCAACTGAATAAGCTCTTGATCAGCCGGCAGCGATTGCTTCCATTCTTCTGCAAGACGGAGCTCTTCCTCCATCAGCTGCTTTTGGCGGTCCATCTCGCTTAATTCCCTTTGCAATTGTTCCAGCACCTGTTCATATTCTCTGATTTTCTCCTGCTGATATCGCTTGCGGGAAGAACGGCCAATGTATTTGGCGGGTCCTTCATTCGGTGCATGCCCGACTAAACAGCCAATCGAATAGGTCCCATCGATATCAATATGGAATCCGGATCCGTCCTGTTCCAACGGAATACTTCTCAGTACCTCATCGACTAGGTGATCGGAAATGGGACTGTCCTCTTCCAAATCTGGTCGCAAATAGTCCGCCAGCGTATAGCCAAGCAATTTCGGCTCTGGTTGGATGACCCGGTCATGAGTTGGAGTGATAGCCTTCTCTGTGATTAAGCTGTCCAAAATCCCTGTTTGTTTAAGCGCTGCCTCAATCCGCTCCCGCTGCTCCTCCGTCACATGGTCCTGAAATTCGACCGCCGCATAAAAGGTCACAAAGGCTTGTCCCTGTTCTGTCAACTGCTCCCGGAATGAAACGGTGCCATCCGCTCTGTCTGGATTCGGAATCTTTAGTGCTTTCCAATATTGCAGATCTGCCCGGGCTTGTCCGATATCCTGTTTTTTGTCCTCCATTGCTTTTTCAAGAAGCCTTTTGTTTGTATTTATTTCAGTTGTATACTCATTAATAGCCTTAAAAAGTTCCTCACGCACCTCATCAAAGCGGTTCACTTCATACAAGCCTTCGATGGCACGGGCTACCTTTTGAAAACTTTTGTTGGAAAAAAGAAGCTTTGAATGCTCCCTAATCCAGGTAAACACTCGTTGTTCGAGCTTGTGCTTTTCCTCGGTAAACCATTCGGCTAAATGATCCAGGTTCTTTCGGAGCTCATCGACTTCTTTCTTTTTGTCAGAGGATTGACGCTGGAGGCGATTGTGCTCATCCAACAGCCGTTCTTGTTCATCAGCCAATTGTTTTAGGGTGGTCAGCATTTGTTCATGCTTTCCAATCTCCTGAATCCATATCGAGAAATCAAATTCTTCATCCCGGTGGCGGTCCATGTCGTGGACATTCACCGTGTGTTCGGAAAAGGCAGATTCCTCAGCATTCCAGTCAAGCTCCTCGATGACTTCTACCATCTTCTTTTCCTGTTCGGTTAACTGTGAACGGGTCTGTTCTCTATCCTGCCAAACTCGTTTATATTGGTCATTTTTCACATCCCATTTTTCTTGTAACGAATGTGCTTCCTTCATCAAGGCTAAGACATGTTCATGCTTTTTGCTCTTATCCTCTTCGAGATTCCATACTTCATGCAGTTCGAGGCGTTGTTTATCTGCCAAAGCAATATCCCGCTTCTGCGTATAGTGCTGCTTTTTTACCTTGAGCTCCTCAATCTCCTGAATAAGCAGTTTCGAACGTTCGGATAATTCATTTACGAACTGCTCGGCGTCACGGCTTCTTTTTAAAGAGATCTGCCATTTTTCCGCACGCTCGGCCAGAATATATTGGTTGTACGTATGGTATTGGTTCACCAGCCTGCTTGAGGATTCATATTCTCGCTGAAGCTGCTCCAGTTGCTGTTGGGTTTGGTCCATATTTTCTATGGTGTCCGACAAGTGCCTCAGTTCATCATCCGAGAGCGGCGGAAGTGCTGACTCCAAAATTTCATAAATGACCGTCGGTTTAAAATCTTTGGAGAGCTTTGGACTTCGCAGCTGGATTAACAGCTTGATTAATTCTTCATAGGCTTCAGTGGATTGAAAACCAAAAATATATTTATTGACCAGTTCCATGTATTCACTCTGGGTATGAACCACATATCCTCCATTGCCAATCCGATTCTCAAGTTCCTTTGCAGATAGAGGCACTCTATCTCCAAGGTGAGTTTGTGCCAGTTCGAAGTCGTGTTTGATTCTGCGATTGTCCGTTATGACAAAGTACCAGGATTTGATTCCCTTATTTCTTTTCGCCTGCATGCCAATACCAGTTGTGATATAACGATTCAGCCCGGGCTGTTTATATTCAATAAAAAGATAGCCTGTCCGCTCATCGCGATTGACGACTTCTTTTTCCCCCAGAAGATAATCCTCCATTCGCCTTGCTTTGGAGCCGAAGGGATCCAAGCGGTCAGGGGATTTTTTTCCGTCTAACAATACAGGGAGAAAGCTTTGCATCGTAACAGATTTACCGGATCCGTTTGTCCCCCTTAGGAGAAGCTTCCCATCCGAAAATTTAAATATTTCATCATCGTAATACCAAAAATTTAATAAACCGGCTCGGTTCATCACCCATTTTGCCTCAGTCATATTTTTGTTCCTCCTGTATCAAAATCACTAGGGTATTGACCCGTCATGACTCCTGCCAATGATTTAATCCGAATTAGAGCCGTTTCCTCATCCACTTCTGCCATCATCCATTCTTTCATCGCCGCGATGAGCTCAGCACGAATTCCGCTTGTACCCAACTCCCGAAAATGCTTGGACCAGCCAGTCCCATTCTCCTGACGCAAATCATCTATCACCTGTTCCAATTCCCCTTCTGTCAGCAGCATCTCCCCATTTTCGTTGGCTTTGAAGCGATCGGGTTGTCCATGAATGTACTTTGACAGTTGCAGGATTATATCACTGGAGGCCTTTGTATTTGGAAAAATCTCATGGTACTGCTTTGGTTCGGCAATGGAGAGAAAGGCAGTATTTTTATAGACATGCAGCTTATAATCACTGTGCTTCTCAATATCCTCCGCGAGGCGGTTACGGAAATTCCGGATATAAAGGAAGTCCGGGTCCTGCACATCCTTTCGATGCAGCCCAGGAGAAAAGAAAAGCTTACGGTACACCCGCTTTCTTCTCTCATCCTCTTGATTGAATTTCCAATCTTCTTTGACTAAATCATTCCAATCCCGGAAGCTTTCCAAATCATCGGGATACGTCCTCATAAAGTACCGGCTGTAAATGGTAGCTTCATATAATACTTCCTGTTCTTCATTATGGTCAAATCGGCCAATATCCCCATCTATTGTCCGAATCAATTGAAAATCCATCAGGACTTTTACTGCCCTTATCAGCGATTTCCGATGGATATAAAGAGTCCAGTCCAGGGGAATATCGCCTGGATAATGAGCCTGGACCTCCTGGCAAAGCTCCGAAAGCAGAAATTGCTCATCTACCGCTTTTCCCTCCAGGAAAGAGTGAGCACAGCAAAAAATCGAATAGTCCATTGGTTCCTGAAAATCTTGGATCCCCATCCAAGCCTCCGGTTCGACCGGAATTTTTTCAAGTTTAATAAAATGTTGATGAACAATCAGGCGCAGCCCGAATTTCTCATCAATATACCGGCGCAAAACCTTTTCCCGTTCGCGAATGAGCTGATACCATTCCGGCTGATGGGACCTTAGAATCCAGTAATAATGAAACAACAAATCCAATCCCTGCAACGCTTTTTCATCAAACAGCTGATTTTGTTCCATTGGTTTACCTCATTTCCCCAAATAAAAAAGTGGCATCCGGCATGACTAAATTTCCATCTTCCGCCTTTAACGTAATGGTTGTTTCCCTGTCCAGCTCCACTTTCACCAATAAGCCGTAATCTGTCTTTACTTCACGATTTTTATTGGCCATCGATCTTCCAATCCAACTCAGGAGTACCTTGCGGATAAATGGTTCGACATCAGGCAGCGTGGAAAGCTGAATTTTTCCTTGGCTCATATATTTTTCAATGAGTTGTTTCTCTTGTTCCCGTTCCTGTAAATATTGCTGCCGCTGTGCTCGTTTTCTCTTTTCATGGGAATCGAATGCCCCCGGTTTCGTTTTTTCACGGTAACGGACCGTTCTGGGCTTAATGGTCAGTTCGGCTGGCGCCTCATCCCATGTATCCACATGGAGATTCTCCGTCGTTGCATCCTCCAGCTGCAAATGATGGATCGTCATGGATCCAAACACAACAGATGACAATTTATGTGCTTCCTCAATGTCTATGGATTCCGAAAACCATTTGGCCAAGTGCAAATAATCCTTCTTACGGCTACGGAAATGCTGCTGCCTCTCGCCGATTCGCTGAACATATCTGGTCATCCTGCGAATCATTTCATTGGTTTGCCACTGCAGGGTTTCAAGTTCACTTTGTTGGATTGCCGACCCTAAGAACCACTGTCGCAGTGAGGACCAATATTCCTGAAATTCAATCAACCAATCATCCGTTGAGGATGAGACATCCTCGAGTCTTGGAACCGCTTGACGGTGCTGAATTAATTTTTGAAAAAAAACCTCCAGTTTCGCTGGCGAAAGCTCTGTCAAAAGCTGTTGAATTTGCAGCGCTGTTTTTTGCAGAGAAACGATAAAATCTCGTAAATAAGTAGTAAATTGGTTTTTATAGACTAGGAATGCCTCGGTTTGCATACGCTGGTCGGTCTGTTCACTGTTTATATAAGCAATATAATCGGCTGTACTGGTCCGAATCGACTGAAAAAAACGGAGAATATCTTCCCAAAGCCGCATGTATTTTTCATTGGATTTTGGCAAGTTGGCATCTAGTTCTTCCTGGAGGCCGTTGAGCACCTGGAGCAACCGTTCAAATTGGGAACGCTCCAATGACCCTTGGAAGGAATCACCTATCTTTTCGAGTTGAACTAGCATTCTCTCTATCTCTACCGTATATGGTGTGCATTGATAACGGAACCGTTTCTTTTTGTATTCCTCTATGGTTTTGGCACTGGTCATATCTTGCCGTGCAATCAAATTATTCCATTTTACGAGCTGAGCTAACTGCTGATGAAGCTGCTCCTCTTGGTAGTCAGAGAAAGATGGAATCGAGCGCATGAATTCCAATATTTCTTCCGGAGCGATGTAATCTCTCATTCTTTCATGCTGATGGTAGAAATAGCGAAGAATAGTCCGGTAATGGGCAGCAGAGTCAGCTGTCAGGTAACTTGCTTCAACGATTTTTTTCATGGTTGAATCCAAAAGACATCATCCTTGTAATGTTCTATTAATTCTATTTTATTATATAGGCCAAAAGTTTTATATGTAAAAAAATGCACGTTTTGCCAATTCAAGTATGAAGGATAAGCTTATCGAAAATCTCCTCAAAATTGGCTGCTTTTTTTGGGCGAAAATTGTTGAATTAAAGGGAAAAAAGTTCGAAGTTACCTTTTTGAAACTTCAAATGCTCTTACCTTCGCCAATCTTCATCAAATTTCCTATCTAGCAATCTACACAAACATTTGGTTAATACTCTGACATGCCTGTTATAAAAGCACAACCCTATACAATCTCCTAAAATATTTGTCAATTACACAATCGTTTGATTAAATATTTTAAAAACATTGCTACTAAAATTGTTTCCCGTGATTAACATAGAAAAATTGCATATTTTATACGACGGAAAAATAAAGAGGCAAAGACCGTCCCCATGCATCAATGCCAAATGCACCTGTTATCTAATATTGCCAACAGAACATTTGTTCTTGCCTGCCGTAACATGATAAAATGATAGTAGATATACATCCTCGTCTCTTCCTCAATTCCTTTTAAGGATGTGGGAAAATGTCAAAAGCTATGCTTGTACGTGAAAACTCCAACCAGTATATCCGCCACGACCAGTTATTCAAGCAATTAATTCACACATTTTTTTCCGAGTTTTTGGAAGTGTTTTTTCCAGAAGCTCATCATCATGTTGATATCTCAGCAATAACACCCTTGTCAGAGGAAATGTTTACCGACCTTATAGAAGGAGAGACCCGAAGAGCAGACATTGTTATTGAAACAAAATTAAAAGGAGACGATACTCTTATTGTCATACATGTAGAGCCGCAAAGTTATGTACAGTCTGATTTCCATGAAATAATGTATCAATATTTCAGCTTGCTCTATCATAAGTATCGAAAACCAATTTTGCCAATCGCAGTCTTTTCCTATGATGAGGAGCGAAAGGAACGGAATGAGTTTAACATCACTTTCCCATTCTTTCATGTTTTATCATTTCAGTTTTTGATGCTGCAATTACGAAAATTAAGCTGGAAACAGTACATCAAAACGAATAATCCTGCAGCCGCAGCGTTACTCAGTAAAATGGGATATACTGAAAAGGAGAAAGTCCAAGTAAAAAAAGAATTTTTACGAATGTTAGTTAAAATGGAGTTAAATCCAGCGAAATTAGAATTGATAAATGGATTCTTTGATACGTATTTAAAATTGAATGAAAGTGAGGAGACGGAACTAATGGAAGAAATTAAGCAATTGGGTAAAGATGAAGCGGAACAAATCTTGAAATTGCCTAATTCATGGAGGGAAAAGGGAGAACACGAAGCCCAGAGGAAAATTGCTCTTAATTTATTAAAAGAAGGATTACCAATTGAGTTAATCTCAAGAACTACAAATTTAGATTATGCTGAGATTGAAGAGTTAAAAGGTCGGTTATAAGTCACAGAGCAGCGGGAGTCAGCCCCCCGCTGTTTTTTTCTTATATGTTTAAAAGAAAGCGTTTTATAGAATTACTCCATTAGGTACTAGCCCCTTTAGATCACACCCAAAGATTAAAATGGATTCGTCGCAAGCATGCCTGCTGTTTTTACATAAATGCGTGGATGCAATTTTAATTGAGCAACAATAAATTCAGCAATGTCCTCCGGCTGCATATATTTTTCATCATTGTTTTCTGCGATTAGGTTTGTTTTTACCGCTAGTTCAGTAGCCACTGTGCTCGGGGTTAAGGCGGTAACGCGGATATTGTTTCTTCTGACTTCCTGTGCCAATGATTCCGTTAAACCAATAACTCCAAATTTAGATGCACTGTACGCACTGGAGGTGGCAGCCCCGTTTAATCCATTTGTAGACGAAATATTAATAATGTCGCCGCCATTTTTTTCAATCAATTGAGGAAGGACTGCACGCGTTACATAATAAGTCCCCATCAGGTTGACATCAATAATTTGCTTCCATTCCTTCGGGTCCATATCTAATAGAGTAGCAAATCCCCCAATGCCGGCATTGTTGATCAGTATGTCGGCTGTTCCCAGCTCTTCGGTCAACTTTTTCACAGCTTGTTCTACGTCTTCTTGAGAGGCAATATCCACTGCCGCGTAAGCAGCTTTCACCCCTAAACCTTCTACTTCACTTGCGACCTTCTTTAATTCAGTCTCTGTTCTGGCAAGCAAACCAATGTTTACACCTTCATTCGCTAATGCCAAGGATGCGGCCTTGCCAATGCCTCTTCCAGCACCAGTGATGAAAGCTACTTTTCCTTTTAATGATTGTGCCAATTTCAACAACTCCTTCCACTTCTCATTATATTATTTTGGGAAAATGATTCTAACTATATGCTCCCCAAACTTATAAATCGTCGATTTAGGAAGAAAACTGTTCATCCGACAAGTGTGAGGTGCTTTTGATCATAAAACCGAATAAATTGTGAAAAGGTCTGGAAAAAGCGGAGAACAAAAATTTTATATAGTATACTAGGGTATAGTAAATAGACGGAGGTGAATCCATACCATGAAGTTGAAACTCATCACAGCGCTATTATTGGCTTCCAGTTTGCTGGCTGCTTGTTCCGGAAATAGCCAGGATCAAGGGGCCGCTGAAAAAGCAAAGCCGAGTGACGTTAAGGAAATGGTTGGCGATTACAGCGCACGGAAATTAAAAGCCGAAAATGCATCCATTACCTCTCAACAACTTATTGTTACGGACAAGTCTGGAAAAGAGACCAGTTATGATTTGCCGAAGGACGAATTTTTCGTGTCGATCGCACCTTATACCAATCAAACTCATCCCTGAACGAATCATAGCTTGACAGGTTGTCAAGGTGAACTAGCAAATGAAAAGTTTGATGTATATATGGAAGACAGTGATGGGAACGTGGTCGTAGACAAAACCGTTACATCACTATCAAATGGCTTTATCGATTTCTGGCTCCCACGCGATAAAACCTATCAGATTAAGATTTCACACGATGGAAAAAAGGCAGAATCAAAGATTTCCACATTTGAAAAGGACGCCACTTGTATTACGGACATCCAGTTATTTTAGAAAAAGGGTCAGTCCCTCGCTAAGCTGAAGCTTTAAAGCGACAGGGGACTGACCCCTATTTTTCGGGTCACCGGCCTACATAATTCCCCATTTATTTTTTCAAACAAACGTTTGTTTAAAAGTAATAAAAATTCAACCATAATAAGCTTTCCATTCTTTTATGGTTAAAAACATTGTCGTTTACACAAACGTCTGATTAAATCTGGTAAAAATCTTAGTGCAGCGGGCAAATGGCGCTTTAGGGGGCAAAAAAATTGTTGAACAAACAAGAAAAAAGTTCGAAGCTACCTATTTAAAAACTTCAAATGCTCTTACCTTCGCCAATCTTCACCAAATTTCCCTTCTAGCCATCTACACAAACGTTTAGTTAAAAACTCTGGGATGCCTGTTATGAAAGTACAAACCTTTACAATCTCCTAAAATAATTGTCAGTTACACAATCATTTGTTTAAATCTGTTCAAAACCAACGTGCAACGGGAAATTAGCTGCTTTTAGCGGCAAAAAAATTGCCGGCTTTTGGCTCCTAACAAAATAAGTAGAAATTAAAAATGAGGCACGAGAACCGTCCCCATGCCTCACTTTAAACCGTCATTTTCCAACTTGATAATGTCAGCCAGTCTTCTTTTTCTTTGTAGTCAGGCATTAGTTTCCCTACCAGGCGCCAGAAGGAGCGGTCGTGATTTAGATGGACCATATGGCACATTTCGTGAACGACTACATAGTCAATGACCTCCCGGGGTGCCATTGCCAGTCTCCAGTTAAAGGTTAACTGCAGTTTTGAATCACAGGTTCCCCATGTGGTTTTGCTATCCGTGATCCGAATACCACGTGGTTTTGACTTGAAGTAGCTTTGATAATAGGATATGCTTTTCTCCACTAATGCCTTACATTGCTGATAGTAGAATCGTTTTAGAGCTTGTTGTATTTTTTCAAGGTCATGCTGTTTTACATATATATAAAGCCTATCTTCTTTAAACTGCACATGTTCTTGCATAATAGTTACATCTTCGATAATCTCGATGGGATAGGTGTTTCCTAAATAAAGAAAACTCTCACCATGCTCATAAACCTTTTCCTGTGGCCCGTCCAGTCTGCCCTTCATTTCCATTAATTTTTGCTGAATGATGCCCCATTTTTCCTCTAATAACTGAAGCACTTTTTCATCAGATGTCCCTTTCGGAGCCTGGACTTCCACATTTCCATAACTGTCGATCTTTATTCCAATAGACGTGCGATTTTTATACTTGATCTCAAAACGTATTGTCTCCCCTAAGTAGGTATGTATCATCTCATCACCTGCATAGCTTATCCTCTGTACTTAACCGCCAGCCCTTTTAAGAAGTTCCTGGCGAATTTATCGCCGCACTCTTTATAATTCTTGTGGCCTTCTTTTCTTAATAAAGCGCCGAGTTCCCCTTTTGAAACCGTGATTCCTGCTTCCTCAAAAATATCCAACATATCTTCAGTCGTTAATGCTAATGCTATTTTTACTTTTTTCAACAGGAGATTATTAACGTTTGCACTTTTCTTAATTGACGGTTCGGATGATTCAGGCTGTCCTGGTTTAGGCTCTTGCTTTCCTCTTTTATAGACAATAAATCCATTTAAAAACGAATCGAACATACTGTTATTACATTTGAGCTGGTCGTCGCTTTCATCATCTTCCTTCGTGAGGATCTTTATTACGTCTGGCACTGTTACATCCACACCGCCAAGCTGAAAGATCTCAGCCATTTCTTTATTTTTTAGTTCCAGCGCATATCTAAGCCGTATTAAAATATCGTTATTATCCACAATTGGCCTCCAAATAAAAAATTAGTGCGTTTCGCATATCCAAGCACCATTTGATTTATCTAATATTACAGGATTGCCAACCGGATTTCAAAAATGAAACATGGGGACGGTTCTCATGCCTCAATTTATTTATTTCTACTAAAATGATGCAGGAGAACCGTCCCCATGCCTCAACTTGTTTCTCACCAAATATAAAAACAGGAACATGAGTAGCGGGATGATGTAGCTGATAGATTCTAGTAGCAATGATGGTGGGCCGTCTTTTGTTATGATAATTCCCCCGCCAGTACTTCCAAGTGTTCCGTTAAAAATTCCGTAGCAGACGTTCAGTCCCCAGTGGATTCCGGTGTCAGCCCAGATGCTGCCGGTTTTATAAATGGCATAGGTGAGAGATAGGCCAAGAAGAAGGGAAAAGAGCGTGTTAGAGAGGCTGAGACCTTCATTCCACGAATCATCAAGCGCGTAGAGCACAAGAGAGAGTATGAACACCCATTTCATCGGTATTTTTCCTTTTAAATGACCAAATACATATCCCCGAACGATGATATCGTTTAAAAATGAACCTACGAAAAACGTCAGCATGATCATGAGCAGGGAAAGAATCATTTGAGAAAACGGCATTGCTCCCATAATCTCATATCCATTTAAGGAATATTCGATACCGTACTTGATTAGCCAAAAGGAAAAGCCAATCGCAAACCCCAACATCATATTCTTCCACCATTTTGGATGAAAGCTGATTCCGATTCTTCGAAAATCCTTTTTTGTTAAAAACAGAATTCCTTTCAATAACGGAAAAAGCAGGAGGACCAATACAACCTGAACCAAAAATGAACCTGCTCCTGCAATTCCAACGTTCAAATACGCATCTAAAATGATAAAACCAACTATTGCTTTGACAAAATAGCTCATGTTTCACTTCCCTATTTTATGTTTTTCTTCAGTACGCACCAGCTAAATGAAATCCACTCCCAACTATAGTAAAATATTTCATTTTTTACCACAATTATATTATGATAGAAGCATTCTAGGAAATAAAGGAGTTTAGTCATGCGTCCTTCTAACCAGCAGCAGCCAATATGGGCATGGGTTGTCCTCATTGGCGGTGGATTATTTTTATTTACGTCTCTTCCTGGTCTACCCTTTATCATTTTCATGACCTTTTGGAAAGCAAATGAACTGAGTTTCTTCTCGCTGATTTTTATAGTCATTTCATTAGCCATTATCAGCGTCATCATTTGGGGAATGAAGCGAGCGTACAATGCACTGAGGGATTATAATCGGGCCAAAAAGGCCTATGAGCTTGAATCTTTGCAAGATCCAAAACTATTAAACAGTCATTCTTATGAGACGAAAAAACTGATTTGGCCTTGGGTTGTGATTGGTCTTGGGGCTCTGCTTGTAGTAGGTGCAGGTCCAGGCATCATCATGCTGCCGATAGCGCCACTCTTTTTAGCCGGCATGTCTACCGATTCAGGCACCACCCCGGACTATGTGCCCATCCTCATTTTAGTCATCGGATATGGATTAATGGCTGGCTATGTTATTCTTCTCATAAAAGCAATTAAAGCACTGAGAGCGAAAAAATAAAGGTAAAAACCACATTAAACATAACCTTCACCCTCATAATAGTTGGCAGCGAGAATATTTTATCCATTTTAATCGTCTCTTCTTAATACAATGAATGGAGGGAGTTTTAAAGGAAAGGAGTGCTCAAATGTATTATCAGAACCCATGGGTGCGGGCACAGCCTGAATGGAGAGCCTTTTCTAGAAATGGCCAAAATTTCTTGGAAGTAACAGGTGAAGGTTCGGTGTATGTGGCACCAGACATGTCCATCGTTACATTAGGTGTGAATTCGGAGAATATGAATCTTACAGATGCCCAACAAGATAATAATGAAAAAACGACTAAAGTGATACAGTCACTCAGAAGCTTAGGGATTTCAAAGGAGAATATTAAAACGGCAGATTACCGAATCGAAATGGTATATGATTACGAAAATGGTAAACAAACATTACGAGGATATAGAGTGGTCCATTTACTTCAAGTCATAAATGATAAGATTGAACAAACAGGGTTTATTGTCGATACTGCTGTTAAAAACGGGGCAAATACTGTCACAAATATTGAATTTAAAGTAAAAAATCCGCAAATCTACTACAGTCAAGCATTGGCTCTTGCCCTCAATGATGCTCAATTTAAGGCTGCAGAACTAACAAAGGAAATGGGAGTAACGCTAAATAAGGTGCCTTTTTCAATACAGGAATTGAGCCAAACTTCACCAATCATTCCTTTGCAAACGGCTATGTTTGCCAAAAGTGAAGCTGCAACGCCGATACAGCCTGGTAAACTTAAAATTTCCGCGTCCATTCAGGCAAAGTTTTCATATTTTTAACAGATTGAAGCACTCACAAACGAAATAGTGAGTGCTTTTGAAAAATCCACTAAACTATTTAAAAAAGCATTTATGAAGGTTGGGTGGTTTTTATAGCAAAAAAGCTTCTTATTAATGACCAAATAAAAAAGAGTATCATCAAACGACTCCGGACTGCTGGGTGTGTTTTCGCTGAAGAAGAGGCAGAGCTTCTTCTTGCTGGGGCGCAGACATGGGATGCTCTCTCCGATATGGTCAATAATAGAATAAACGGTTCGCCACTTGAGTATGTCCTCGGTTGGGCGGAGTTCTGTGGGCACAGGATCGCAGTAGAACCTGGAGTCTTTGTCCCTCGCCGTCGTACTGAGTTTCTCGTCCACCAGGCAGTAGCTTTTTCTATACCTGGAGTCACAGTTGTTGACCTTTGCTGCGGTACTGGCGCAATTGGTGTCGCGATTGCCAAAGATCTGGGATGGATTGAGTTGCATTCGACCGACATTGATCCTACTGCAGTTCGCTGCGCACTCCGAAATGTTACCAGTCTTGGTGGTCAAGTATATGAGGGTGACCTTTATAAGCCTCTCCCCTCTGAACTTCGTGGGAAAGTGGACATCCTAGTAGCAAATGCACCCTACGTTCCTACCGGCCAAATCATGCTGCTTCCTCAAGAAGCACGTCTCCATGAACCGAATGTGGCGCTCGACGGGGGAGTTGACGGACTTGACCTTCAGCGAAGAGTGGCAAAAGAAGCACCCCTTTGGCTGACAACCGGAGGACACTTATTGATTGAGACGAGCAAAATGCAGGCACCTCAAACCGTTGAAATTTTCTCTCAAAATGGACTAATACCACAGATGGTACACTATGGTGAACTAGACTCTACTATAGTAATTGGCACCAATCCTCCTCCAGAATAAATAGTGAAGGAAATCTTCAAAATATACTTGAGATTTGCATAAAAAAAACCTCCAAACATCTTGTTTGGAAGTTTTTAGCTTAACGACTTTTTCGGAGAAATTCATTCAGGTTATTTCTCCTAACTTCGTTAGACCAATGATACTACTGAGTTGCTCAAAGTTTGAAATACGCGCCTTAGAGGATTCGAACCTCTGACCGTACGCTTAGAAGGCGTATGCTCTATCCTGCTGTAAACCTTTTTATATCGCTTTTTTTCTTCCGTTCAGTATAACGGTCACTTATCGAACTTAGACCGTTTGACTTATTTTCTATTATAGATAGGAATACCTTGAAATTCAACAATCTAGAGTGTGCTTATTCAAATTAATCTTCCTACCAATCTCACGCAAGGGCTATATCTCACGCAAACAATTTCATTACTCAAATTAAACTCAATTTGAAATCAATAATCATAGGGGGCAATAGAAACATGGATATTAATCAACCATAATTTTTAAGAATTAAAAGCCCATGTGCTAAGGATTTCTCTCTTTTTAGTTTTTGTCTTAACCATTGCATATTAGAATGGTACAAAGAATGCTTCAAAATTACCTTCTTTTCTGAATTCCTTTATGCTCCAATACTTTATATATAGTTGATGTTCCTACTTTAAGAGTAGTTCTAATTTCATCTAGAGATTTACCTTGTTGGTATGCTTCAATTATCGCTTTCATTCGATGTTCTTCTTTACCTCCTTCAATAAATTCGGATATACGTTCCTCGGTTTTTTTTGCAATTCGGTTTCTATATTCAATTTCAAAATCGAATCCTATTTCAAATAGTTTATTTATTCTTTCATCTGATAATTTACCTTCCCTATAAACCCTTCTCTGATTCGAAACCCAAAGTGCAAGTTCATTATTATGTGTGAATTTTTTACTTAGGTGTCTTGGTACATTACAATGACCATGCTCTTTTTTAAATTCAATCAACTGTTCATACATTGTATCCCATCTTTGTGAACGCATAGTTTCCCATTTAAATCCAATGCCCTCTAATAAATCAATTTGTTCTTTTGATAATTCCCCTTTTTTATATAACCTCCTCATCCAACTTGCCCAACTACCTAAACTAAAATTATTTATTGTATAATCTTTAGGAACATTAGCAGTACCAAACTCTTCATAATATCTCTCTAACTCTCTATACCTTAACAACCATTGTTCATATGGTCCCCATTCAAAAGTTAGCTCATTTAACTTATCTATCCGCTCTTTTCCTAATAATCCTTTTTTATAAAGTTTTCTTTGCGCATCAACCCATAATGAAAGCTGCTTATTTTCATGACTACGAGCTACCATACAGTTACCATTTGTTTTGTAATATTCCTTAAGTTGTTCATATTTGTATTCCCACCCAGTTTTTAGCTGTAACTGAATTTGTTTGAAAAATTCTACTTCCTCTTTTGTCTCATCATATATAGTAAATTCTGGGCAGTCCTCTTCTAATCCATAATTAGCTCTCTTTTTTCTCTCCATTTCTCTTGACTTACTTAATTCTGAGATAAAGTTTTCTACACAAATGTTGTTAAAGTTATTAACAAAATCAAATATGAGTGGTTTTTTATCTATATTCCCTGTTTGAATAGCTCTTCCTATTTGCTGATAGAATACCCTTGGAGAGGTGGTATTTCGAAGTAGTATTACACCTGAAATATCGTCAATATGTAGACCCTCGTTTAACATATCTATAGCAAACAGCAAGTGTATTTCATTTCTATTACTGGCTAACTTAAAGCTAGTTAATTCCTTATCACTTTGTTTATCTCCACTTACAACTCGATATTCTCTCACCCTCATATCTGGAATTGCCTCTGTAAACCACTTTCTTACTAACCATTCCATATTAATTAGATGTTTTTTATCTTCACAAAAGACAATAAATTTATTTTCATCCTTTTTGATATGTTTTTTAATAATTGGTGGGATACCTCTGCTTTTCTCCCATTTTTTTTTATATTCCAACACCTGCAATAAATGAATTTCTTTTTCTATATCTTCACTTCTTGTAATCTTATCTTTTAGTTTATTTAATTCATTATCGATTGTATAAAGTGCAGTAACATATGTAGGCATAGGTAATATTTTTTTTGCTATTGCATCTGCTAAGCTTAAATTTGACGAAACATTACCATCAAATAATTCATCAGACATATCTTTGTTATCATCTAAATATCTTATTGGAGTAGCTGACGTTCCTAATATAAAGGCAACAAGATTATTGTCTAGTAATTTTTGAACGCCTTTGCCCCATTCTTCAGCACCGCACCTATGAAATTCATCTAAGACTATAAAGTCATATTTAACATTTTTTATTTCTAATTCTGAAAGTCTTGCAAGTTTTGCATAAGTCATAAATTTAGTATTTTGAAATGACCATGGAAATTTTGACTTTATTTGTCTAAGGATAAATTTTGATGGAGCTAAAACTAAACACCTTTTTCCAATATGTTCCGACAAGAATTTTATTACAATATAACTTTTACCTGTACCTGTTGCATGAACAACAGCTATCCTTTTGGATTGTTTAGAGAGTTCATTAGATTTCTCGTAGGCTCTTTTATTATGTGCTAATAACTCTATCTTCGGTTCATTATCCCTCTTTTTTATACTATAACTATCAATTAATTCTTCAACATAGTCCCAATTTTCTAATCGCATATTAAACTCTGCTAATTCTTTAGCTTCTTTTACAAACCCTTCAATGGTTACCAATATGTAACTATTACACTTATATTTCGTTTTAGATTTTTCCTCAAATTTTATTAATTCAATTTTCGTATCATCAAACGTTAATCTTCTTGAATGATTTTTTGCCTGAATTATTATTGAAATGGTGTCTGGGGTTTTTGGATGAAATAATAAAACATCTGCTCCTGCATCATCTTTAGAACCGTTTCTAACAGCTATCCACCCATTTCCAATATATAACTCTTTAAGATAATCCTCAAAAACTATTCCCTTTTCATTAACTGGTAACTGTTGAAGAAATGTTTTTACCTTATCTTTTTCTTTATTAATAGTTAATCTTTTCAAATTGGCTATATATTCATCAATCATACTATTACTTCCTTTTAATAATAGATTTCAATAAACAACAAATATAATAACTAAGTGATTTCTATCACAAAAATACATAGTTTACCTACTTTATCAAAATACAATTATAACAGGTATTTACAAAATATTACATACACAACCCTTACCTGCAAAAAGCTTATCGCAAGTACAAATATGTTCATGGTACGTGGATGAACCAACTTACCCCATCTCCCGCCCATAACTCCAGTGAAATGTGGAAATACACCCCCGTACCTCAACATAAAGAAAGAGACCCTTTAGAGAGTCCCTTGCAATTGCTTCGCTTCCAGTTCGTTTTTTCTGTTAATAAGTGTTCGCTTCTTTATTCCCGTCATTGCTTCAACTTCTTTATATGTATGGTTCTTGAGAAGTTCTAGAGCATGCTGTATTTGAGCCTTAGTGTGTTTTCTAGGTCTGCCTTCTCTAAAATCATCCCGCTGCTTTGCAAGTGCTTTCCCTTCCTGAGTACGCTCTACAATCATATCCCGTTCAAACTCTGCAAATGAACTTAATATATTGAAAATCAACCTGCCAGTTGGTGTATTTTCCACCAGTCCCATATTAAGGATATGAACCTTCACTCCTCTTGCAAATAGAGACTTAACTGTCTGGATACCTTCCACTGCTGACCGAGCAAATCTATCTAGCTTAGTTACGACTAATGTGTCACCTACTTGTAGTGCCTCTAGCACCTTGTTGAACTCAGGTCTATCAGTTTTAGTGCCTGTGAACTTCTCTTTATATATTTCCTCGCATCCTTCCGCTTGTAACGCTTGGATTTGAACCTCTAAATCTTGTCCTGTTGTTGAGACCCTTGCATATCCATATTTCATTGTATTATCCTCACTATTCACCATTTATTTATTGCACTAAGTTAATGCACCTTGTGAGGCTTATTGTAGCAAGGTTGCTAAAATAGTGCAATAACTTTCAAGTTTTTGCACCTTCTGAGTAATTGTAAACATAAAGGTAAAATCAGTTATATACGTATGGATGACTCTTATTACAAGAATGATGAAAGGTAGTACGATTTGGATAAACAATCATTGACGATGATTCGTCTCGAACAACATTAGCTTATTTCTATTGAATTTATCACTATACCGCATTAAAACTTATCCATTATTTGAGTCGTGTCGGAAATTTACCGAAGACTGTTTGTGTATATGGGTAGTTCTGTTTCAATACATTTACCAATAAACATACGGAAATGCCTCAGATTCAATCTGTGAAAATGAACTTAATCTTAAGGGGGCTAGAGGGAGGAGGGTTCAATTTAGAAGTCTCTTGGAGTCAGTCTGGGCGTTGTCTGGAGTTTTACTTTATAGACTCACCAAGCCATTATAGGCGTATTTTCTTTACCCCCTAACCTATGGCATTACAGAAAAGTAAAAGGGGTACAAAAAAGCATTGGATGTAATAAACCAATGCTCAATCGTCTTCGTTTATTAGGGAATGGAATTAGCTATTTCAATTAGTATTTCTGGGGTAACTAGTTTAGATATTCTTTTATCATTACTCAAAACATACTGGAATTCATTTTTTTCGAATAACAAGAGGTTAAATCCCTCTACAACTTTGGTACTATAGATTGCTTCACTGCCATCCTTTGTTTTTAGCCTTTGGTCAATAAGGCTCTCTTTAATCTTTAATCCGTATTCTGCTGGTTGGACAAAAATCTTATAGTGATTCTGTGGGATATCTTTATTTATGTATTCAATATCAAGTTTATCGTTAAGTTTATCGTCAATATCACCTAACCTTGCAAAGCTGTGAGTAAAAGCAATGGGAGGTAATTGCACTGGCAGTTCAATATTGCGATTAAAATGTATACTGCTATCTTTTAATGCCTGATGAATACCTGTATAGCCATTTTGAAAAAATGACTTTCGGAACTGTTCGCTAGTATATTTTGCTTTTGCTTCGAATGAAAATGAAAAGGTTAAAACAGAACACAAAACCAATACTTTTAATAGCTTGATAATAACCACATCCTTATTTCTAATTGTTTAGTTATGCTATTATTTGCAATTTTTACAATTAGTATGTGAAAACGCAGTAAAGCCTTTCAGCTTCTGAGGAGATACATCCCTTTAGCAACACAAAAAAGCGTTCTTGTTGGTACAGAAACGCAGCTGTTAGTTGAGTAAGAAACAGTGTCTAATAACTTGAAATTATTTCTAATCATTAACTTTTGAGAATGATTGTAATCAAAACTGTGATTTACACTTATTAGAATTTGAATATTGCTTAAAAAAGAGATAAACATAACATCAATGGAGGTGTTGGTATGAAGAAAAAACTAATGATTTTATTAAATGGGTTAGTAATTTTTTTTACTTTAAATGACACAGGCAATGCAGTTGGTAGTGATAAACTTTATACAAAGAAACCTATGACTACTGAAGAAGCTTACGAAGCTAATGGATATACCAGCTTAAAAGTGGCAACCAAAGAATTTGAAAAAAAATATAATGCAAAAGTAAATCTCCCTCAAAAAATTCCTTTTAAAGTTACACATAAGTACGGTAAGGTTGAAGATGATTCAAGAGTAACTCTGGAATATCTAGGAGAAAATTTTAAAGGTAATAATCTCACAATAATCGTAAGTTTAAATAAACTAGGTAAGCTTAAAGGTGAATATGAATACAAATTGAAAAACGGTGCTAAAGTATTTATTCGTGAGGAACCTAATCCAAACTTTCACTTTCCTACGAGTTTGTCTTTTAAAAAAGATAATCTTCATTATCATTTTATTTTACTTTACCAAGATAAAGATTTAGAAAAACAGAAAATAATTGAAATAGCTGAATCATTTGATTAATAAGTATCCTAGTAGATTTTAAAATTGCATCTTACTTTAAGTCTTTTGACAGCATTTCACCTATTGAATTTCAAACATTAAATAATCATACTAACCTAAATCATCAATAACTGCAGTAAAAACAAAAGGAAAGCATCGATCTGGTGTCGTAGCTTTCCATCTTATTAGACCTAATATCATTTTTCAGTTTACCATAGTATTAATTCAGCGGTTGAACGAAGTGAAACGGATTTTTTATTCTTAAAAAAATCACAGTTTTATTAATCCGGAGTATGCTATTACAAACATCCGCTCCCACACAAAAAAGGAGCGTCCCGTTGAGAGACACTCCTTTTGGCTTGATAAACTTACACACATACTTAATTGACTCTACACTATTTTTTTGTCCATTTTTCCCAAAGCATTTTCCAAGCAACATTCGTCTTAATCATTAAAACCCAACAAAGAGGAAGAAAAACGAAGGTAATGGGGGTAGGTCTGTTACCAAATAAAATTGATAATATAACTGCTATAGTACATCCTACTGTACCTGCAACAAGCAACAAATGGATTTTAAATAGAGTATCCATCAAATCACCTTTATCGTACATTAATATTGTAAACACAAGCGCTTTTACCTTTTAATAATTTCAATAGGTTAAATTCCATTATTTTCAATAAAATTCACAAAGTCTTAATTCCAATACTATACTCAATCATTACCTCCAAAATACAAAAAAGGAGAGGCTGCTGTTTAAGACTTTCCACCTAGTGTTACTTTTGCTCTAGACAGAATTTTAGGTTATACAATTCGAATAGCTGTCCCATCCGCTCCATATACAGATTCTGAAGGTGCAACCTCTTAACGCCTAAGTCATATCCTGCTACAATATCCTCAAGTTCCTGTTGTGTGTAGAAGAATCTAATCCATTTTTCGTCTTCTGTAGTGGCAAAGCTAATTTTCTGCTCCTTGTATTCCTGAAGCTTCTGCTTGTGACGTTTCTCAGCCTTCTTCATGATATTAACCTTACGCTTTAGTTCATAGTCCGCTACATTTTCGTTTATGAATAGGTCCTTATCATTGACATAGGCTTCAAGGGAATCGACACAGTATGTTTCAAGATATCGCTGTACAGCTTTACTTGAAGCCTTTAATATCACTGCGTATTCTTTCCAGTAATACTTGATTCCTAATTTATTACCATTTTCGTCCTTAACTTCTGCTAATGCCTCTTTCCATTCACGATTGAAGTTTTTAACCTTTTTAGCATTTCGATGTGCAGTTAGGTTGAATTCAACAACATCATGTTTCTTCATCAATTTTCGTCTAGCCTTTAGAATCTTCTTCATAATTTCGGGACTGATACTGACCTTCCCATCTTTGCCATATGCCATCCAGTTCTCATAGAATAAGATGATACCGCATTTTTTCATATGTTCTAAGGTCTTAACCAATTGCCCATATATTTCAAGGCAGTGCTGTGTAAACTCATCTAATAGCTTCGTTTGGTCTTCTTCAAGGATTCCACTTTGTATAGCCTTATCGATGTGTTTCTGACGAAGCTTACTACTGTGTCTAGAACGTAATAGGTCATATTCAAGTTCAGTAATTAATCCAAATTCAACTGCCCATTTTCCTAGACTCATACTTGCTTGTTGCGTCATATCATATTCTAAGTGAGTGGCTACAATTACATCCATTGGAATTCTATGTTCAACTTGTTGACGACCGCTTCTTACACGACCGTCTTTCTTCATAGCTTTATCTTCAAGTTTTCCACTGCATTTGATTTTCCGTTTCGAGCCTCTGCCTTCTTTTTTGACGAATTCCCAATCTTGCTCAACACGTTTGATTATTGAATCAAATGAACGTCTGTTTAAATTCCCATTATTCTCGAATGATTCCTTTTGAACCTCTGTCCCGTATTCCTCAACCAATTCCGCTAATGTAAATATTTTTTCCACTTTTCATCTTCCTTTTCAATAGAGGCGGTGCATCAGATGATACACCACATTTAATTCTCCCCTTTCATAGTTTAATAATTTTTAAGACTAATGATTTAGATTGGTTAAATCGTGCATCTTTTGTCGTAATATAAATTTAAGGGTATATATAATAATATTATATTAAAAGTTGCACGATTTTTTTAAACCCTTAATCGCCCTGAAATTACAAGCGTTTTAGGTAATATTTTTTACAGGTTGAGATTGATAGGGTCGTCACCTTTAGGTGGCGAAGTGACCGCTGGGAGCGTCCCAAACAACGACCGTAGGGAGGCGTAGCAGTGAGCGATGCGAACACTATTATTCTATCACACCCAAACCTTACTGTTGAAGGAACTCAGTAAAACGCTTCCAAATCACTATTATCAATGATTTGGTCATAATTTGGCCAATTGTTACATTTTCATTACAATTTACGAAGGCTGTCTTCATCTAATGATTGAGGGGTTTTATTTCCTTGACACGTTCTGCAATAGTTTGATAGATGATAAGGCTTATCTGAAAGAGACTTATTAATCCGCCCATACGATACTTTTCCTCACCGTTTTCAGAACAGATACTTCCTCCTATCGCTGAATACCCATTTGACCACTTGACTCTCACTAATACTCTCGATACCAAATTCATGCCAAGAATAGAGATAAAGGTAAAAAAAAATGATGTGAAACACGTTTCGGGATTTAGCTTAGAAGTATACAATATTGTGGTATTTTTATTGCTTGAAGGGTATCAAATATCCTTCTCGTATCGGAATCTTTTACACCGTGTAATGTGTGAATAGAAGTGCTGACCCATGATTTTTTTCATTATGACACTGTGTATAAATTCTGTGATGGTTATTTAATAAAACAAAAAGCAACCAGAATGGCTGCCTCAATTTCTAATATCCGATGTAACTGAAGTGCTTCTCTTCCTCATTTCATTATATCTATCTTTATTTTCCTCATGATGTGTTCGACCTTCTCAATTATTTGTAATATCTGCTCATGTTCTTCTGTAAATCAATCTTCCACTATTTAGAATCCAATTAATTATTTTTAAAAGTCTTTCAAGAAGCGGTGAACACACTGTTCACTCTTTCTTATTTAACTGGTCTAAGTACTTTTCCATTCTTGTTCGAAGGTAGAATTTAGATGAATCATTCACTGGAATAGCGAATCTTTCTAGAACCTTTACAATTGCATCGTCTAATGCTAATTTCTCTTCATCCATTAGTTTCTTGGCTAGGTGAAGCTGACCACTGTATGACACTGTTGTTGCGTTTAAGTATTGATAGTCAAACTTATCTCTGATGCGTAATAGTCTTTGGTTGATTATTTGCCCCTTCACCTTATCCTTACCTCGTAATCCTCTTAAGATATTCTTCCCCTCTGCAATCTTGTACTTACGAGCGCTATCCCCATTGATGCTGACATATATAGGTTCACCGTATGCTTTTCTAACTAGAATTGCTGTTTCTATGCTAATAAGCACTTCCCTTTCTTCACTGATTCTAATTACTTTTTCATCCAAATCACATTGGTCGATTGTTAGTTCTGTAAGTTCTTCAAATTCATTCTTAAGAGATAGACCATCGAATAGTAGTCCAATGATAACTCCATCTTGGGCATTATCTGCATACATTGCCATATCCATGATTTCATCTCTGTTGAAAATCATATTCTCTTCTGCTTCTTTATCAAGTAAATCTTCAATTTTATCTGTGCTATTAAAGACTGTAGCATAGTTAACCCGGTATTTTGATTTCCTACGCTCTATCGCAAAATCTATATACTGTTTTATCGTTGAGATTTTATCTTGTAGGCTTCTTACAGTCTTAGCATTCAGCGATTTAAGAACAAGCCTTAATTCAGCAATATTAAAATCGTATAAATCTTTATCAAAATCTCTTTCGAATTTTTCGGTCTTTTTAAACAATGCTTTAGCTACCCTCTGTGAATTGATACTATACTTTGAAGTTAAGAAGTTAATCTTAAATTCCCTTTGATACAACTTCTCTGCCTTTGACACAAATCCAGCTTTCATATCATCTAGTTCAATCAGCAGTTCATTATAGTAAGGTAATCGTTCTTTCCAAAGTTGTAAAAAGGTCTCAATTTCTTGATATAGAATTGTAGGAACTATTACTTCCCCCCTTTCTATCTTTCTAATCTCTTCACCATTCCTATCTCTCTTGTTGTAAACCCTATCTACCCTTGAAAACAACTCGATTAATAACTTTTCACAAAGTTCATGGTCATAACTTCTTATTATCTTTTCAAAAACAAATGCATCTTTGCCATACCTATTATAATCTTGTAGAAGGGGCTTATTTCTCTCAATTTCCTTTTTTAAGTCACTATCATGCTCCGTTAATCTTGTTTTAGCCTCTCTACCAGTCCCTCCAAACAAAATCATGAAATTTATCTTGTTTAAGATAAGATAAACTTCTCCCTTTTGATTTTTCATTTAATCCCCCTCATTTCCAGTTACTATATTCATATACTACAATAATTAATAGATAGTGCAAACTATAATATTACATTAATGGAAAATACTGTTTCAACGATACAGTTTATTACTAAATCAGTGATTTGATATTAAATTATTAAAAGTACTATTATCAAAATTATTATTCCCTGCACCAAACAGTTATACTAATATACTTATCCTATTATGGGATACCCCAATAATTACAACTCATAGAAGAGAACAGCTATGTTACTGCTCTCTTCGCTAAAAAGACTTCATCTTTTCATAGTTACCATCTTCATCACTGGTGAGAAGGAGTACATGCCCCTGTCGCAAGTAGTCATATTAAATACAAGGAGGCTTTAATCATCTTATTCAACATTCTTTTGTACATAAGTAAACGATTGTGACGAAATGAATTTCTAGACCCTCTATAAGTTGTTCTTGCCTTCGTATAATAGGCGATGTGTTTCATTTGCTTATTCATTGTCACTCCCCCCTAAATAAGAGCGAAGGTTATTTGCAACCTCATCGGCATCTATATATAAGTATTTGGTAGTTACTGCCAAATCACTATGACCCAATGCTTTCGAAATCATAACCACATTTGCACCTTTATCAAGTAATGATTTTGCAAACCCTCTTCTTAAGGCATGAGGATTGATGTTTTTCAAACCGTACATTTTGGAATACTTATTTAGCCGCTTCTGGATGTTGTTATGTGTTGGAGAGGTTGATACACAATCACCGTATTTTGTAATAAATATCAGGCTATTTTTCTTGCCATATTCCCTTCTAATTACCGCATTTTGTTTTATAAGTACATCTAACAGCTTTTTCAGTAGGTCATTAAAAGGTAATTTAATTTGCCGATGATTTTTCATAATGCTGCCATCCAAATTCAATACATTGTTATTAAAGTCTATATGACGTTCCTCAAGTTGGGTCAATGTATTTATTCGAATACCTGTTTTATACATCACTAGGACGGCTACAGCATCCCTAAGCTGAATGAAATTGCTTAGGTCTAGTAGGGAGAGCAATACATTAACCTCATGTTCAGTAGCACCTTCTTTAACCTTTTGGTCAACCTTAATGTTAATGGTCTTCCAAAACTTAAATTCAATCCAACCATTATCAAAACAGCGGGAGAGGAAAGCCTTCAGACATTTCAAGCGTGTTAATTTAGTTTGGTTGCTCACATTCATACTATCTAACCATCTATAAATGGTGTCGGCTGTAATTTCCGCAACATGATTTACATTTGCTACGCTTTGAAAATGCTCTACATGAAGGACATAATCACTTATAGTTCGGCTTCTATTACCGCTTACCTTCATTTGCCTTGTAATGGTTTCAAGAGCATTAGAAATCAACATCGAGTCGTTAAATACCTCAGGCTGATTTATTTTAGTCTTTGAAGCGGATGTATTGGTAATGGTTAATCCATCTAATAATCCTTTTACATCAACTTCAACATCTAACAATCCTTTCCTTTTGGTCATAACAAAAAACCTCCTATATCGTAAAGTAATAAGCCAATAATCGGTGTAATTTCTTAAATGACCGTTATACTGACCGTTTCACTAAACGATATAGAAGGTTGATTTGACGGGCTTTAGAACCCTGTGAAATACGCGCCTTAGAGGATTCGAACCTCTGACCGTACGCTTAGAAGGCGTATGCTCTATCCTGCTGAGCTAAAGGCGCATGATATTTATGGCGGAGAAGGAGGGATTTGAACCCTCGCGCCGGTTGCCCGACCTACACCCTTAGCAGGGGCGCCTCTTCAGCCTCTTGAGTACTTCCCCATAAAAAAAATGGCTCCGCAGGTAGGATTCGAACCTACGACCGTTCGGTTAACAGCCGAATGCTCTACCACTGAGCTACTGCGGAACAATTAGAATTATGTATGATGGTGGGCCTAAATGGACTTGAACCATCGACCTCACGCTTATCAGGCGTGCGCTCTAACCAGCTGAGCTATAGGCCCATATATTGCGGGGGCAGGATTTGAACCTGCGACCTTCGGGTTATGAGCCCGACGAGCTACCGGACTGCTCCACCCCGCGATAATAAGAAAGTATTAAGTTTACGTCATGCTAAAAGCTAACGTAGGACTGTATCAATCTCAGAAAGCTTATTCAAGCAGCAGCTGGATTGATACAACTCGCAGATTATTCATTGAAGCAACGCTCGTTGCTCCACCCCGCGATAATATAAATACCATTAAATTAATATGGCGGAGGAAGAGGGATTCGAACCCCCGCGCGGTTTAACCCGCCTGTCGGTTTTCAAGACCGATCCCTTCAGCCGGACTTGGGTATTCCTCCGAGATCATAAATTGGTAGCGGCGGAGGGGATCGAACCCCCGACCTTACGGGTATGAACCGTACGCTCTAGCCAGCTGAGCTACACCGCCAAATTACATATTTAAATCTTATGGTGGAGCCTAGCGGGATCGAACCGCTGACCTCCTGCGTGCAAAGCAGGCGCTCTCCCAGCTGAGCTAAGGCCCCATTAAAATGGTCGGGAAAACAGGATTCGAACCTGCGACCCCTTGGTCCCAAACCAAGTGCTCTACCAAGCTGAGCTATTTCCCGTACTATTAAATTTGATGGCGCGCCCGACAGGAGTCGAACCCATAACCTTCTGATCCGTAGTCAGACGCTCTATCCAATTGAGCTACGGGCGCATTATTTATTAAG